>JAWCLO010000001.1 GCA_038850735.1 Methanomassiliicoccales archaeon | reverse complement strand
GTGTGCGTGTGTGTGCGCGCGCGTGTATTGGCGACGGGCTCACCCCGATGAGCGAGCCTGGGTGAGCCTGAGTTGGCAGAGCATAGCCCTCGCTATGCCGGGCGTTCGGGTCAGCGCCCGGCTTTGGGCAGGCGATGGGGCAAAAGCGGGGCAAAAGGCGAGCGTTTAAAGCTCACCTCGAGAGCTCGAGACCCGAGAGCTCTCCTATCCTTCAGATGCCCTCATTTTTGCCCTTGAGGGAGTCTTCTTTTAGCTCCCTCGCCCTCTTTCCGTGCACGCACACACACCCGCGCGCGCACGCACACACGCACACACGCGCGCGCGCACGCACACGCACGCGCGCACACACGCATGTATGCCTCCTCGCGTCCCCGGGGAGGGAGGACTCCGTGAGGCCCACCCAAAAATACGCGGGGCGTCCACCCAAGCGGCCGCGCACAACGTTTCTGAAAAAATCCGAGTGCTCGTACGCCGCGCCGGTTCGACGACCGGGTCCCTCCAGCTCTCACAGATCCCGCACCTGGTAGCATCCGATGCCGGATGGTGCCCGCACCGTCTCGTCCCTGCAGGACCAACAGGCGCTTGGCCGGGCACCTGCGGGCCCTGCAGTCCCGTCTCCCGGGAACACGCCCTATCCCCTTTTTCGGCAGGCCCCTTCCCGAGGCCCCCACTTTCGGGGAAAGCAGTGCCGCGCTGCGCATCGCGGTACTGGGGCGATACGAGGAGCGTCAGTTGCAAGAGGAGGAGGCGGTAAGAGCAGTGCGGCGGATGCGAAGCTGTCCCTTTCCCATTACATGGGACAGCGGGCACGGCGGTTCTTCGTTCCGACGCCTCCCCCACATTTTGGGAGCATGATGGAGAAAAGGGGGCAGGGCTCATTCGGCCGCCACCCCCATAGTGATCGCGATATCGAAAGAAAAGGGGACATACGGGCACGACGGGCACGGCGTCTCGTGCTTGAGGCGCCAGGTCGCGCCGCAGAAAAAATGATCTTTGTAGGGGCAGGGGACGAGGATCACTCTTCCTCACCCCTGTATCCTGAAAAAATCATGCCGGGGCCGAAAAACATGTACCTGCGCTTTGGACCTGGGGATCCACGGGTAGGCGGGTCGGTGCAAAAACTCGGGGACGAGACACAAGGACAAGGAGGAAGCCTATGCGCACCTTTCCCCGCCGTGTGGTCTCCTTGTGTGGAGAGAGCGCCTTCGGAGACCCGCTTTTGAACATCAAATAATGAACTTAACGGTCCTACAATTTCAGTGGTTCCAGCGGAGGGAAAAACCGATAGACGCCCGTGAGGGCTGCGGTGCCGCAGGGGAGGCGGGGAGGCGCTGGCGCGTATGGAAAAGGAATGAACGCCTCCGGGCGTATCTTCAGCACCTCTTCCCGCCATTTGTTTGTACGCTTCCGAGGTGATGGTCCCTGCGGTGAATCCTTTTGGAGGATCTATGGATAAATTTTTCGACCCTTCTGCCTCTCCAACCGTCGGGATTTGAGAAAAGCATACGAATTCCGCGAGCCCGCATGACGGCCGGGTGGGCGTGGAGGTGCAACAAAAGGAGGGATCAACGGGGGCCGCTCGGGCGGGCCTCTGCGCACCTTTCCACGCCATGAAGTCGGGGTTGTTCACGAGGTGAGGTACAGGTGCGGTATGTCTGAGGGGAGTTAATAATTTTGACGCTTGCGCACCTCGCCTGCACCTTAAATCGCAGAGCGGGGGCGTTTCTCCGCAGCAAACCCCGCGGGGAGACAGGGGGCCTCCAAAAACGACGGGCGGTTCCGTGGTGGGGAGATTTGGGGGATCTTTCAAGAGGCCCCCTGTCATGCGATGGGAGGCGCAAGGAGAAACAGAGGGAGGAAGTCTTGGCGAAGCTGCGCCTCCCTGTTCATCGTGGTCCGGGACGGGCCGGCGGGACGGGATGCACTCCCAGGCTACAGCCTTCAAATTGACGGCCCTGTCCCAGTCTTTTCGCGTAAAGACCGAGGAGGTCAATTCATCACCTCCACGGCGACTATCGTGAAAAAAAGCATCCAAAGGATCTCAGCGGCGAGGAGCTTCGCGTAGTAAGAGCGGTAAAACATCAAGGCCTCGCCTCCAAAGAGAGCTCGCGCTCGTCGCGCACAAAAAGAAGGGCTCCCGATTTAAGGAGCCTCCGTACCTCTGCGTTCTCTACGCCTTGATAGAAACAGCACTCGAGGAGCTGGGTCGTATTACCCGGAATTTTTGGTATTTTCCGATCCGGCCAGCATATGCCAGTTCCACCAAATCCCAGCGCCCCCACTTCGCGATTTTGGTTTTCTAATAGACGCATATGCCAATCCGAAGGTGTCATTTTTTCTATCACATTTTGATTACTTTGTAAACAATCTCTACAATTACCATAACGTATGCCCTCGAATTGTCGATATTTATTTGGACGTGGATAAAAACGAGAATTTCTTAGCAAAAAATCTCAAAAATAACTTCTACCAAAGAAATGATGTATATATTCAAGATGCGAAAGGTCCATCATTTTCAAGGCGATCCTCAACCACGCATACTGATCCATTTAGACCCTTATCATAGCGCTTACGTCATCAGGAGTACTCGCAGAAATATTCATGCATCCTATTACTGTGCCCGCCTGATATTTGAATGCGTGTCGTGATTAAACATAACATTTCTCTTCATCGAGAACCTAGCACTGAGTAAATAGCACCATCATTTAATTTCTACTTGGTTGTGATGAAATTTATTTGATGTCAGTAGCCACGCGATCTTGATGTACAGTTGAAATGATGCTTTATAAGAGATTGCAGTTCCCCCAGCGGTTTTCGTGTCCTTAAAGATTCTGCTTCAGAATCTGGTAATCGCCTCATTTAACAAAGTAGCATCGGGCCAATATGCCAATGAAAGCTCACCAAAGATAAGAACCAGATTCATATCGCGTATTCTCGAAGGGATTCAGGGATCTTCTTTGATCGGGGAAGCACATTGAATAAGATAAGTATTTTATATTGCCTTTATTTTCCTCTCACCGAGGATTGTAATGGCTCTATGGCAAGGCAAATCGCGCAGAAAACCAACAGGTGGTTTACTCAGACCATTCCGTAAAAAGCGTAGGTTCGAAATTGGAACCGAGGTGCAACCAGCTCACCTTGGAGATGAGAAGCTCCAGAAGATAAGAACAATGGGAGGGAACTGGAAGATTAGAATGCTCTCGGCCCAATTTGCCAATGTTGTTGATCCTGCTACAAGAAAAACTTCTCGCGTGAAGATTGTAACAGTGAAAGAAAACCCTGCAAATCCCAACTATGTCCAGAGGAATATTATCAACAAAGGCGCTGTAATTCAGACGGAAATGGGTCTTGCCAAGGTAACTTCAAGACCAGGTAGGGATGGGACGGTCAATGCCATCCTAATTAAATGAGCAGTTAGTTTATTTATTCTGATTTCATCTCCCATTAACTATGCCGTTTGATGAGGATATTGCCTGGGTTTTATGGCCAGAATATTTTGACGTCAATCGCAAACGATCCGAAGGACGGAAGGTAAGACGCTCGATGGCGGTTAACGATCCTACGGTCGACCTTCTGGCAAAAGCTGTTGAGAAATTGGGTTTGCAATTCAAGATCGAAAGAGACAAGGCATATCCAGGCAACTGGTGGTCCAAGAAGGGAAGAATTCTTGTGGAAAGGTCGATGCCAAAGTCAGAATTAATTCAAAGGGTTGCCAGTGAACTCGCAAAAATTCATCGATCCTGAGGTGTTTCAACCTCTTCGACCAGTTTTTTTCCTGCAGATACACTATCGATTGAGTGAATAACCGCGCCCATTTCCGAAATTGTTTTCTGTACGTCTTCAAAATCAATTGCGTTACCTTCTATTGTAATTTTGATGCTCTCTGTTTCCTGGTCCACCTCTTCTAACGTACAATTGACACCGGCTACTCCATTGAGCAGACTGAGTCTTCGAGAAAGTTCTATAATCGTGGGGTGATGAGGTTTGAGAACGTCAAGAACCAATCTCTTGATTTCGCTCACTTCACTTACCTTCCACATTTGAAATGCTGATATGGTATAAAATCATTATGAGAATTGAATGCAGGGGTTGCGCAATTTCGAATGTGCATATATGTGCATAATTTATTATTTTATTCTCAGAGCGCATTCAATTTGGATTTGTGACTAGGCATCATTAGGCAAGAGGTTCTGCTGGAAATGAATAACTTTTAGGACTGGTGATCTTTAAAAATCGGAAGGAATATTGGATTTGATCGAGAAAGTTATAACTACGTTTTAGGGTATGTTAATACGTGCGTGTAGCCTTCATTTCAGATGTACATGCAAATCTAATCGCATTGGATGCGGTATTAGCAGATGTAAAAAATAACAATGTAGATATGATTATTTCAGCCGGCGACATTGTCGGATACTATCCGTATCCAAATGAGACTATTGAGCGCTTCACTTCAAAGAAAATTATATCAATAATCGGAAACCACGATCGAGCCGTAATCCGCATCAACCCTGTAGGAATGAACAAGATGGCTGCAGCGGCCATTCTTTGGACAGCGAAGAATATCAAGGCTGAATGTGTGGATTACCTTAAATCTCTGAAATCTAGAATGGACCTCAAGTTGGGCGATATGAACGTCGCAATTTATCATGGATCCCCGCGAGATGACGACGAGTATCTTTATGAGATCGACGCCACTGATGAGCTTTTGGAAATGAGTCGAGCAGCAGTTCTTGTAATGGGACATACCCACATACCATTTGTGAAAAGAACGAAGAAAGGAACGATCATTAATGCTGGCTCAGTTGGACAACCTCGTGATGGAGACTCTCGCGCATCGTATGTGATTTTCGATTTAGAATCGCGAGATGCGCAGATACGAAGGATTGACTATGATATTGATAAGGTCGACAAAGAGGTGAGGGAAGCCGGTCTTCCTCATTTTCTAGGAGAGAGATTGAGATACGGATTCTGAGAATCTGCTTGCAACTGCAAAAGTTGATATGTAATCTTCATGCTAAAGCAGAGGTTTGTTGATGAAACGCGAAGCATTTAAGGCAACACCAATCCCCGATACACCAGCGCTTGAGATTGCGAATAATGAAAAAATAATATGCGTGGGAGATTTGCATATAGGTTTTGAAGCGGAGTTGAGGAAGAAAGGCATACATGTACCTAGCCAAACGCATCGAATGCATGAAGATCTGACTCAATTTGCCAAAGAGTTTGATCGGCTTATACTTCTAGGCGATATCAAGCATCAAGTTCCTGGAATTACAAGGCAGGAGCATCTTGAAATTCCTAATTTTTTCAGGTCATTAAGACTTGTATATAAGAGAATCGATTTAGTAAAAGGAAATCATGATGGCGGTATCGAAACCTTCATGCCCGATGGAATTTCAATTCATCCAGCGACTGGAATTACAATCGGCAACGTTGCTTTTTTCCATGGTCATACATGGCCTTCAGACGAAATTCTATCGACTGATATTTTGGTGATGTCACATAATCATCCGGCAGTTCTTTTCGAAGACGGTCTCGGAAATGTGCAGAGCGAGCCGTGCTGGGTAAAAGCATCTCCGACGAATAAGATCGATGAGTTTTACGATACTTTCCCCAAAGAGATAATTTTGATGCCTGCCTTTAATAGAATGCTAGGCGGCTCCCCGATTAATGTTTGTGAATCCGGGCTACTTGGTCCTTTATTCACCAATAATCTAATCGATCTTGATAACGCTGAAGTCTATTTGCTGGATGGTGTGAAATTGGGAAGAGTAAGGGATATTACTGTTTCCTGTCGAAATAGACGCTCTTCGTCGTCGCGCTGAGAGGAATTCCTATGACGACCTTTGAACTCATAAATCCTGCCTTTCTTGCTGCAACTCCAACTCTGTACATGACACGATTGTCGACATTATGAATACTGGCGGTCTTCACTGCAGATCCTATTGCAATACCTAGGTCAAGAAGCCTGAAGACGCAGTTAGGACCAGCGTAATCTCTCTCGAGATGGCGTGTCTTCATCTCTTCGCACAGGAAACCGCAGCCTGCGCAATCCACTCCGTTTGGAGGGTGCTCTCGCAAACCAAGAAGCACAACAGCGCTCGAATCAAGTACATTTTTTCCATCCCGAATGAAACCTTGTTCATTTCTATCCTTTGCCATCTCTATCATTATCTCGCCGAGCTTCTTAACATCATCGCCCGCAAGGATTTTGATATCAACGAAGTCCTTGCCTAGCCCTTTCGGCGCAGTTTTTGCTGATATGGCCATGAGTTCAGCAACAAGTCTGACAGCACTGTCCATTTAGAACACCGCCCCCTAATCATGACATAATCCTAAATTGTTTTCGGAATCATGGTGAGAAATTCTGATTGAGCTAGATTCAAAATTAAATGACGAGGGAATCACCTTCGATTGACCGCATATTTTTCCAAATTGCATCTTTTTGCACGTCTTCTGCGAAATGGTTGCGAGGAATGAAGAAAAAGTATTCTAAAAATGAAAAATAAGAAGTTGGAAATTTCCCTTGTGGATTGGGAAACTCACGCATTCGAAAGCTTCTTATAAAGACTTCCATCAGGTTTCCTAATATATACTGTAAAAGGCAGATGTCCGGGAAGTGTGTGAGTCGCGCATGAATTGCACGGATCGTACGCTCTGTACGCCATCTCGATCATATTGAGCAGGCCAGGCGACACTTGCCAATTCTTGATAAGCGCCTTGGCTGCCTTGGCTACACTGATGTTGATGGGCGCGTTGTTGTTCGTAGTTCCCACAATGAGATTGACATTCTGAACGATTCCATTCTCATCTGATACGTAGTGGTGTATAAGAACTCCCCTCGGGGCTTCAACGCAACCAATACCTTCTCCGGGCGTTTTTGTCTTTGCCTTGATATCTTTGCTCGTAATCTCAGGATCTTGCGCAAGCTCAAGAAGTCTTTCTGAGGCATACAACAGCTCAATTACTCGTGCCCAGTGGTATACCTGGGTGAAGTGAATTGGTCCCTTGATTCCAGCGTCTCTGAAAAAGCCCATCATCTTCTCGTATTCTGCCTGGGCTAGCGGCGTCGCGAATCCGCTCGATACGTTGATTCTTGCAAGAGGAGCGGCACGGTACACTCCGCTTTCTTCGCCATCTATCAACCCTTTCCATCCGACTTTTTTCAGGAAGCAGAACTTTTCGTAGCTCCAGGGTTCAACGTGCTCACCAATGTAATCAAGGTAGTCTTTGGGATCAAATTTCGCGAATTCGTTTCCCTTTGGGTCAATTACTCTCAGCACACCATCGTAAAAATTCACCTTGTTGTTTTTGTCGACGAGTCCCATGTAGTATGTTTCGTTGTAGAAGATTTCGGGGTTGGTGATGATCGAAAGATAATCCTTGTTTTTCAGCACGAGTTTTTCAAAGACATCGCATGTAAATTTCGAAAACTCAACGCATGATTTTGCCATATTTTCGATCTCTTTGCGTTCCTCTTCGTTAATTGGTTTTGACATCCCACCGGGAATGCCGCAAACAGGATGGGTCGCCTTTCCTCCGAGCATTTCTTGGATTTTCTGGGCATAGGATCTGTGCCGAATGACAGCACTCCCAATCTCCGTTCCGACTATGTCGACCACACCTAGAATGTTTCGTTTCTCCACTGGTGCGGAGGGTCCGACGACGAAATCAGGTGCTGCGAGTGCGAAGAAGTGAGCAATATGGCTGTGCACGTAGTGGGCCGAATAAAACAGCTCCCTCAGTTTCTTTGCTGCTGGTGGCGGATCTGCTTGATATACGGCATCTAGCGCTTTTGTAGATGCCATGTGGTGAGCCCCAGGACACACACCGCATAACCTTGCAGTTAATTTGTTCATTTCATCGACGCATCTTCCTATGCAAAATTTCTCGAATCCTCTCAACTCTGGTACTTGCCAATAAGCATTTTTCACATTTCCATTATCATCAAGAAATATCTCGATCTTACCATGACCCTCCAGTCTCGTAATAGGGTCGATTGTGATCCTCTTTTCCTTTATCATCTCTGGCTTATCCCAAATCTCAGGCGTCATTGCCTAACCTCCACCTTTTCTTTGATCTTCTTTTTCTCCCTGACTTTTCTCTTAATTATAGACTTGGGCATCGTGAAAGCATAGAACGTGCCCAGCGGATCTTTAACTTGCGACATCATTTTGATGATATCATCTTCCGAAAGTTGCGTTTCTTTCTCCGAAACTTTGAATATAGATGCAAGTGCGCTGAGCATACTGCCTCCTTGATCCATAACTGCTGCTGTGGGTCCCATGCATCCTCTGCATGGTTGGTTCGCCTTCAAACATTTTGCACCGCACCCAGCCCTAGTCGCAGGACCAAGACAAATAACACCCTGCTCGAGCATACATTTATCCGGATCGATATCGATTTCATGCGGGAGGTACACCCTCTCGACAGCTTTCACCGTCTTTTTTCTACCGCACTCGTCGCAAAGAGTCTTCTCTGAGGCAATTACGGCACCTTTAGGCGGAAGCGGTGCCCCCTCTGTGACGTGCTTCACTACTATCTCGAGGAATTGATTGATCTGTTCAACCGTTGGAGGGCACCCTGGCATATAATAATCGACGTCCACCACGTCTTCAAGTGTGAACACCTGATCATAAAGTACTGGCAGTTCTAGTACACCCTCTTCGACTTCCACCTCTGGTGATGGTATTGTACCCTTCTCGTTGATCGTTGAAAACGTATGATTGTAAACGTGCTCCAGGATTTCTCTGCTGTTTGATAAGTTTGCAAGTCCCGGGATACCTCCGTAACATGCACATGAGCCAAATGAAACCAGGATTTTCGACTTCTTTCTCAGGAGCTTTGCGACGTGTTCATTCTCGCTATTTCTCACAGCTCCGTTGTAGAAAGTCACTGCGATATCGCCATCAGGTAACGCCTCTACATCCTTCAGTTTTGCATCTACTGCAATAGGCCAAAAAGCGATATCTGCGATTTTCGCAACCTCGAGAATCTTCTCATCAATGTCTAACAGTGCTACGTCGCAACCGCCACACCCTGCTCCCCAATACTGTGCAATTTTCACTTTTCCCATGATCATTCCTCCTTCTCTGGGGTCGTCAATGCTGCATAAAGCGGGGAATTCCCCATCCTTCCAGCATATTCTACCTTTCTCCATTTCATGAGGGCCATCAAGTGCTTGACGATGTCCATTTTTCGTATTCCAGTAAATTCATGCAGCTCATGGACTGTCTTTGGTCCTCTCTCAAGTTCGATGAGTATCATATTTCTCTCGATTTCAGTCATCGCCACGTTATGAAGTATGAAATTGAACCTAGTCTCGGTGACGACGTCTCCGAAGACGTTCCCGCGTGTGGTTAAGGTAGGTTTGTTGCCAAGCAACCACCGCACCCGCTCATTCTCCATCATTCTTATAGCGGCTCTGATCTTCTTTTCAGTTATGATATTCTCATTCCTCCTTTAGCGGATTGGGTCCGAGCTCTTTGATCTTCTCGATAAATTCTCTGATAGTCTTCTGAAATTTCTCGCCTTCTGATGCTGAAATCCACTCAAGTCTGAGACGCTCAGGATCGAATCCGTATTGCTCAAGTAGCATCCTTAACATGGCGATCCTACGACGTGTACGGTAATTGCCGCCGATGTAATGACAGTCAGCGGGATGACAGCCAGCGACCATGACGCCGTCTGCACCCTTTGCGAATGCCCTCAAGACAAATTCTGGGTCAACTCGTGCAGAGCACATAGTTCTTATGACGAGAAAATTCGGTGGCATCTGAAGACGACTCACGCCGGCGAGATCAGCTCCCGCATAAGAACACCAATTGCAGCAGAAGACAATGATTTTTGGTTCCCATTCTTCTTCCATTTCCATCTGACTACCAACAATTTCCGTTGCCACCATTCTAATCACCTCCAGAGAGCGCAGCATCGATCATAGCAATCATCTGCACTGTTTTGAACCCCTTCTGCTCCATGGCGCCTGATGGGCATGCGGCCACACAAGCTCCACATCCTTTGCAAAGACCTTCATTCACCGCAGCCCTGAGCTTCTCAGGGTTTGATGGGTCTTTGACAATCTGTATTGCTTTGTATTCGCATACTGGCTCGCAAATTCCGCAACCATCGCATATGTATTCGTTGACGGCCGCAATGATCCCTTCGGTCTCGAGCTCTTTCTTTGAGAGGATGGTAATAGCCCTCGCCGCTGCTCCGCAAGCCTGAGCTATGCTCTCGTCGACAAATTTCGGCCAATGAGCAAGACCCGCAAGGAATATTCCCTCGGTCGCGAAATCCACAGGCCTCAGCTTCATATGCGCTTCAAGGAAGTACCCATCCTTGCTCAATGGAACTTTGACCAGCTTCGCAATTTCCTCGTTGTCATGGTTAGGTCTTACGCCGGTGCTAAGAACTAGGCAATCTGGTTTGAGTTTGATCTCATCCTCTAGGGTCACATCTTTGACTTTAACCAAAAGCAATTCTCCATGTTTTTCAACATCGGGCATAGTATCCTCTGGGAACCTTACGAAGTTGACTCCCAACTGACCCGCTTCCTTGTACAAATCTTCCCTGAAGCCGTAGGTTCGAATATCCTTGTGTAGGATGTAAACTTCGGAATTGGGAAAGCGCTTTTTGAATTCTATTGCGTTCTTAACGGCATGTGCACAGCATATCCTGCTGCAGTATTTCACTTCTTCATTTCTTGAACCCACACACTGGATCATCACAACCTTTTTTGGTGAGAAAGACTCCTCAGCAAGCTTCTTTTCAAATTCAATTTGTGTCATCACTCTACTATCCTGGCCGTAAAGGTATTCTTTCGGTTTGTATTCTTCCGCGCCCGTCGCAATGATTATCGCTCCTGCGTCAATATCAGAGTCCTTCAACTTTACCTTAAAATTGCCAACGAATCCAGATACGTCTCTAACTTCGTTGTTAAGATGTACAGTGATGTTTCTTGAGCTAGTTATCTTTCTGATCAGTTCGTCAACGACCTCTTTTGGTCTCCTTCCGCCCTCAGGCAGATAAAGTCGAGCGAAGTTACCACCTAGATGATTTTCTTTTTCTACCAAATGCACATTAAATCCTTGAGCTGCTATTTCGAGTGCCGCTGTCATCCCAGCGATTCCGCCACCGATGACAACTGCATTCTGATTGACTGGTAATTTGAATTTTTTCAGGGGCTCCGCGAGTCTCACCTTTGCGACTGCCATTCTCACAAGATCCATCGCCTTCTTTGTGGCTTTATCATGCTCGTGCATGTGAATCCATGAGCATTGATCTCGGATATTCGCCATCTCGAAAAGATAGGGGTTGAGACCAGCTTCCCTTATTGTGTTTTGGAAGAGTGGCTCGTGGGTTCTTGGCGTGCACGAGGCGACTACCACACGATTTAGTTTGTGCTCCTTAATTTTCTCCTTTATTCTTTCCTGTGTGTCTGAGGAGCACGTATACAGGTTCTCCTCTGCATAAACTACGCCAGGCAACTTGCGAGCGTACTCAACAATGGATGGTACCCTTACAACGCCACCTATGTTTATACCGCAATGGCAGACGAATACGCCAATTCTCGGCTCCTGCCCGGTGACATCAATTTCCGGTGGATATTCCTTAACGGTAACAAGTGTGTTCCTTGCTGGACTGATAAGCGAACCCGCTTTTGCAGCTGCACCCGATGCCTCTGCAACTGTCGTGGGAATGTCCTTCGGAGATGCAAACGATCCGCTTACGAAGATCCCACTTCTTGATGTTGACAACGGGTTATAAAGATCCGTTTCGCAGAATCCATGTTTATTGAGCTTAAAACCAAGCCGGCGGCTGAGTTTTTCGGCGTCGACGCACGGCGTTAGTCCTACAGATAAGACCACAAGGTCAAACTCATCGCTGAGAGTCCTTCCATTTTCACTGTATCTTACGATAAGATTCTTCGTTGAAGGATCCTCCTCAATTGATGCAACTCTTGCCGCCCTGTGAATCCTGATTCCGTATTCTTTCTCAGCCCTTTCTCTGTAATCCTCAAATTCCTTGCCAACTGCTCTGATGTCCATAAAGAAGATATGAGACTCTAGATCTTCCGAATGCTCTCCCGCAATAATTGCTTCTTTGATCGCGTACATGCAACATACGGATGAGCAGTACACCCTGCCCACGGTTTCGTCTCTTGAACCAACGCATTGAACAAATGCGATCTTCCTCGGCACCTCGCCGTCGGAAGGTCTCATAACCGTTCCAAGATATGGACCGGACGCGCTAAGCATGCGTTCAAATTCAATGCTTGTTACTACATTCTTGTAATTGCCGTACCCATATTCCTTTTTCAATGTTGCATCAAATTCTTCGAATCCCGGTGCAAGAATAATCGCACCGACAGGAATTTCAACGGCATCATCGGATTTGTCGTAAATCACTGCCTTTGCCCTACACTCTTCTGCGCACACGCCACAGCCTATGCACACATTCTTGTCAATGCTATAAACAAGTGGAACCGCCTGGGGATACATGATATAGATCGCCTTTCTTTTCTTCATCTTCTCATTGTATTCGTCATAGGTTTCAACCGGACATTTTTCGGCGCAAACACCGCATCCGGTACATTTTTCTTCATCAACCCTGAGTGTTCTCTTCTTTAGAGTTACCCTGAAGTCACCCGGGACACCATCGATCATCTCGACATCGGCGTTGCAGATAAGCTCGATATTGTGATGTCTCCCAGCGGCGACAAGTTTTGGCGCCAGTATGCACATCGAACAGTCATTGGTAGGGAACGTCTTGTCGAGTTGCGCCATGGTTCCCCCGATACTCGGCTTCTTTTCAACAAGATAGACTTTGAATCCTGAATCGGCGAGGTCGAGTGCTGCTTGGACACCCGATATACCTCCGCCAATGATCATCACGGCACCTACTGGATCTGTCATTTATGCACCTCCTGCAATGATCGATCTGTAGCGTGGAGAAGTCCCCTCAATCCTATTGAGGGAAATGAGATTCTTAGATCTCAGGGCTACAATATCATCGAGTACGATCTCAGGATTCTCGCCCATCTCTTCAGCGAGCTCTCGAACGGTCAGCGCCTTTTCTCGGGTCAATTCGAGAATGAGAGCTCTATTGAACTCCCTTTCCGCAGCTGTCTTGAGCATCGCATCCATCCTCTGCTGTTCAATCTTCTCACCGTAAACATTGCCCTCAGTCGTCAGTTTCAATTCTTTGCCGGAAAGAAGTTTCAGTCGGAATACTTTCGCCGCATTAGCCGCAGCTAATAACCTCCTCATGCGCTTTTCGTCGCGCTTGACTGGGGAAGGTCCCATTTCCTTAACATGCTTGACGAAATCAGCAACTACATTGGCGAATTTCTCCCCTTCAGAAGCCGAAACCCATTCGAGCCTGAGCCTTTCAGGCTCAAGACCTGCGAGCTTCATGAGTTCCCTTGTGAGTTTGACCCTTCTTTCCGTGTAATAATTCCCCGTAATGTAGTGACAGTCGCCGATATGGCAACCTCCTACCATTACGCCGTCCGCTCCTGCTTTGAAGACTTCCAAGATGACGTGTGGGCTCACCCTCGTACTGCACATGACCCTCACAATTCTGATGTTTGGCGGGTATTGGTATCTACTCACGCCGGCGAGGTCCGCTCCTGCATATGAACACCAATTGCATAGAAATCCAAGAATCTTAGGCTCAAATTCATTCATTCCACCACCTCCTCCAGCGCGGCCTTCGCTTCTGCGATGAGTTGCGAATCCGTGTAGTGGGATAGTTCGATGGCACCTTCAGGACAGGTAGCACCACAGCAACCGCAACCTTTGCACGCGGCGACGATTACTTCCGCCACACCTTCTTTATTCTTCTGGATCGCCTTGTACGGGCACACCTCTACGCAGGTACCACATCCCGAACACAACATTGGATTCACCTTTGCAGTGAGTGCTTCTGTCTGGACATAACCCCTCGCCAAAGGAATTGTTGCGCGGGACGCTGCTGCCTGCGCCTGAAAGACACATTCAGTTATATCGGCGGGCCCCTTCGCCGTGCCGCAGACGAAAATTCCATCTGTGGCAAAGTCAACTGGCCTCAATTTAACATGGGCCTCCAAGAAAAACCCATCCTGGCCGAGCGGAACCTTAAGCATCTTGGAGAGGTCCTTTGCATCTGGGTTGTTGACTAGCGGGGTAGAAAGAACAATCATATCTACTGGCATCTTCCGCTGCATTTTCAAAGTATCGTGCCAGTAATCGATTACGAGCTTATCGCCTTCTTTATATACCTTCGGCTTGTTTTCTGGTGTGTATCTCACAAATCTGACATGTTTTTCCCTGCTTCTGTTGTAATTTAACTCGTGTTCCACGCCGTATGCCATGATATCTCTGTTGAATATTGTCACCTCTACTTTACCTGCCCCTGAGGTGGTTTCCGACTCCTCCTCTTCTTCACCGCGCTCTCTTCGTCCTCTTCTCCTTCGTCTCCTTTCCAAAATTTCTTCGGGAGCCTTCATTTCAACAGGTACCTTCTCAACAACTTCTCCAGTTTCGAGACCAAGCATATTCTGATAATTTTCCACGACATTCAGCGCATTCTTGATCGCAACATTGCAACAGATCCTTGAACAATATGATTTGTCCTGCCCTCTTGAACCAACACATTGGATGAATGCGATGCTGTTGATCTTAGGAAGTGCCTTCTTTTTGCAAAGGATTTCAAATTCCGCGAGCGTTACGACGTTCTCATACAGATCGTATCCGTATAAGCCCTCTGGAATATATTCGAGTGCACCAGTAGCAACCACTATGACACCCACTTTATCTTTGATTTGCCTGCCATTTGTCTCTATAACGATGTTATAGTTGCCGATGAAGCCCTCTACCGAGGTGACCCTTGAGTTCAGGCACTTTACTATATTTCTATTTGCCATTACCTTTTCCACGATGGGTTTTATCGTTTCCATTGCATCTTTCCCGCCAAAATATAAATTGTTGAGATTGCGCACGAATCCGCCGAACTCGCTTTCCTTTTCCACCAAATATACAGGGAAACCCTGTTGGGCGATTGACAGTGCTGCTGTCATGCCCGAAATCCCGCCGCCAATGACGAGTGCTTTTGGCTCCACTTCGATCCTTGCCTCCTGCTGTGGCTGAAGTAATCTGGCCCTAGCAACACCAGCCCTTACAAGATCCATCGCTTTTCTCGTAGCCTTCTCCTTCTCTTTCATATGAACCCAAGAACAGTGCTCTCTGAGATTTACGAATGTAAAGAGATACTTGTTAAGACCCGCCTCCTCACAAGTGCTTTGGAACAACGGGGCATGCGTTCGAGGAGTGCACGATGCGACGACAACTCGATTCAAGTTATGTTCTCTAATAGCGTCGCGAATTGATGTCAGGCCATCCTCTGCGCATGTATATAGATTATTTGTTGCAAATACAACGCCTGGTAACTTCCTAGCGTACTCGGTAACAGCGGGAACATCGACAAACCCGCCGATGTTGGTCCCGCAATGGCAAATAAATACACCTATTCTTACTTGTTCCTCATTCATGCGAACACCCTCGATTCAAGAAGTACCTCAGCGGCCTTTGCCGCAGCAGCTGAACCTTGCGCAACGGACTCTGGTATATCTGCGGGTCCTGCGCAGTATCCTGCAATGAAAATACCAGGAACATTTGTTTCGACAGGCGCAAGTATCCTATCTTTTGGTTTTAGGAAACCAAATTCATCAAGATTTAATCCCAGGATTCTGGCAAGTTCAGCCGTCCCCGGTCTTGGAACCAGCGTCGTAGCAAGAACGACCATATCGAATGGTCTACGCTCGGGACGTCCTGCGACGTCGTATGACACAATGGGATCATGATTCTCCGTCTCTTCTTGCACTGTGCCGTCGGAATTAATATACTCAACGCCGTAATCGGTTTTCGCTCTTACTACGTATTCATAAAATCCTTTTGCACACGATCTCATGTCTTTATAGAAAATCGTTGCCTTTATCTCTTCATCGTGTTCCTTCGCTAACATCGCTTCCTTTGTTGAGTGCATACAGCAGACCGCGCAACAATATGGATGATTCAATTGGACATTCCTTGAGCCAACGCATTGAATAAATGCAATTTTTTTCGGTCCTTTACCATCTGAACGTCGCTTGATGTGTCCGCCTGTCGGACCAGCAGCATTTATCATTCTCTCATATTCCATCGCCGTAAAGACGTTCGGGAAGCGACCGTAACCATATTCAGAAGCAATTTTTGGATTCCAAACATCAAACCCAGTCGCCACAATGATAGCCCCTACTTCTAACTCAATGACTTGATCCTTCATATCGTAGTTTATCGCATCTCGCTTGCAGACCTTCTTGCAAACACCGCATTTCCCTTCTGTAAGGTATTTGCAGTGATTCCTATCAATTGTTGCAACTCTAGGCACTGCTTGCAAGAATGGCATATAAATGGCTCTTCGAGTTGACAGACCCATCTCAAATTCATTCGGGATGTCCTTGGTCGGGCATTTCTGGAAACATTCACCACATCCTGTGCATTTTTCTTCGTCAACATATCGAGCCTTTTTGAGTACTCTGACTCTGAAATTTCCTTTGCTCCCTTCGAGACCAATGACTTCTGAATAAGTCATCACGTTTATATTAGGGTGACCATAACAGTCTGCCATTTTTGGTGCAAGAATGCAAATAGAACAATCGTTCGTTGGAAAGGTCTTGTCAAGCTGTGCCATTCTTCCGCCTATACTTGGTTCCTTTTCTACGAGATGAACTATAACCCCTTTATCCGCTAAATCCAACGATGCCTGAATTCCCGCAACTCCTCCTCCAATTACCAATATAGCTCTTTCCAAATCAAATCCCTCCGCTCATCCTTACCTCTGTTTGCTATTTCTCAATGACTTTTTTTTACAGTCAAGTCTCTCGGATCGACATTTCAACATTGCACACGCAAAACTATACGTCACGCTTTTCATGTTCTGGTCTGTAAAAAAAACTTCAATCACCCGCGCACCTCCTGAATAGCAGCGTTAGACTTTTCTAAACTACCTTCCCTACCGATTCCCGCGTCAGTGAGTTCTACAACCTTCATCTTGAAAGATTTCTTCTTACTTACTTCCCTTTCAAATCTTTGGCAATTCGGATATGTGCATGGATTGCACTTTCGTTCAGCACAGGAAAGTTCGATAAGAACGTATCTTTGCCTTGCTTTGTCCGGTTGTGGCGCAGGAACGGATTCAAATACGCGTGTCGAAATGACCTTTCCCTTTCCCTTTTCCCGCACAAATCTTTGACAATTCGGATATGTACATGGGTTGCATTTTCGTTCAGCACACGAGAGTTCAACCATCAGATATCTCTTCTGCAGTTCTTCTGGGACATTACCTGCCATCATTTATCACCCTCTCCTCCTATGCACTCTGCAAGGACATTCCCTAATTCCCTTACTTTTATTTTCACCTTTTCCTGAAACAAAGGAAACTTTGGGCTTTTAGTAAGACAGTTGAAATGAATCACGCACTTGGGACAGAATGTCAACATCACGTCCGCACCTGTTGCTGTTCCCTCAACAAGCCGATCGAGCTGCAATTTCTGTGAGACTTCACCGCAATTTGCAAATGCATTGACTCCGCAGCACCCAGCCTTTTCTTTGTTGTTCTGCATTTCAATTAGTTGCATTCCCGCTTCACTTATGATATCTCTCGGAGGGTCGTAAATGCCAAGATGCCTACCTAATCTGCAAGAATCATGGTATGTAACCTTGTAGTATTTTCCGGCAAACTCCAATTTGCCTGCATCGATGAGATCAAGAAGAAATTCCGATATGTGTATGAGTTCAAAGTCGAAGTCTCCTAGAAAGTCTTGATAATCAATTTCAAAGGTTCTCAAGCACTCAGGGCAAGCGAAAACAACCTCCTTTGCTCCAGATCTTTTAATGACTTCAATATTTCTATCCATGAGAGTAAGCATCGTTTCTTCGTCACCACTCCAGAGAAGATCATGCCCGCAGCACACTTCATCATTGCTGACGACTGGCTCTATGCCAGCGAAATTAAGAAGTCTCACGATGCTTGCCGGCGTATTCCGGAGTTCTTCGGCTTTGTCTGGAAAGAGCGTACCTAGGTGATAGGCGCAGCCAGTAAAATAGAATACTTCCCCCTTTTGTCTGATCTTTAAATCAGGCGTGAGCCACCTGAGTCTGTTTTGCTTGACTCCCATTGCCATCAGACGCTGGTATGTGTGGATGGCTCCCGATAGAGAATATTCAGGCAGATTTCCCATCTTGAAGGCCCTTGTCCTTAGTCCAAGAATGAAGCCAGAATAATTTACTTTATATGGGCACATATCATTGCACATTTCGCAGGTTATGCAGGACCAGATGTCTTTTTCTTTGTTCAAACCGCTTGAGACACCCTCGAGAGCCCTTAGGACTATGAGGCGCGGTGCGAAGTTCGAATTTATCCTTGCAACTGGGCAAACCGATGTGCACTTTCCACATTCCACGCAGTCATGTGCACCTGTCTCCTCGATAAGCTCATCGAAGTCGCCCATCATTTCCCTCCCTTCAATGGATTAGGACCGAGTTTCCTCAACTCTTCTGTGAATGATCGCATTGTTTCTGCGAATTTTGCGCCCTCTGAAGCCGAAATCCACTCGAGACGCAATCGTTTATTTTCAATTCCCAAGAGATCAAGCAGTTCGCTTGTGATCTTTATCCTCTCTTGACATTTCTCGTTGCCGGAAATATAATGACAGTCCCCGATATGGCAACCTGCAACCAGAACACCATCCGCACCTAGTTCAAAAGCTCTGAGGATAAATTGTGGTTCTACTCGCCCAGAGCACATCACTCGAATGATTCTTGCGTTAGGAGGATATTGAAATCTGCTTACACCCGCAAGATCTGCTCCCGCATAGGAACACCAATTACAACAGAATGCAACAATTTGAGGCTCGAAATCGCTTATACAACCTCCCCCCTTAGTGCCGCCTCGACCATCGCCAATACCTGCTCATCGGTGAAATGCTTTGTTGTTATTGCCCCATTGCAGCAAGCGACAGCGCACGCGCCGCATCCCTTACAGAGCGCCGGATTGATGAAAGCTTTGAATATTCCTGGTGCAACCTCCCTCACGGTTGGTGCCGCAAACTCGCAGATCTCTTCGCACCTTCCACATCCGCGACACTTTGCATCATTTACGACCGACACTGCAGCCTCTGTTTCCAGTTCATCTTTTGCCAGTATCGTAGTGGCCCTAGCTGCGGCACCACATGCTTGCGCAATGCTTTCATCCATGAGTTTCGGCCAATGAGCAAGACCCGCAAGGAATATTCCCTCGGTCGCGAAATCCACAGGCCTCAGCTTCATGTGCGCTTCAAGGAAGTATCCATCCTTCGTCAGAGGAACTTTAAGCATTCTTGCGAGTTTTTCATTATCTGGGTTTGGTCTTACTGCCGCATTCAACACCACAAGATCGGGATGAATCGCCAATTCCTGCATTAGGAATTGGTCTTTTACAATAAGCTCAAGCTTCCCGTCCGATTCTCTCAGCACTGGAGGATCATCTTCTCCGTACCTGAGAAACACAATTCCCAGACGAGCAGCTTCTGTGTAATAAATTTCGTTGAGTCCGTATGTTCGGATATCTTTATACAAGACATAGACGGTTGTTTCTGGGCGTCTTCGTTTCAACTCAATTGCATTCGCCATGGAAGTAAAACAACATATTCTACTACAGTTTGGATATTCATTGTTTCTCGAACCCACACACTGTATGATGACAACTACATCTGCTTCGACATTGTCGTTCAAGAGCATATCGCCGAATTGCGTTTGCGTGACGACCTTAGGCGATATTCCATACAAATACTCTTTTGGCTTGTACTCAACGCCTCCAGTAGCAACCACAATTACGCCGTGATCGACCTTTTCACCATTTGATAGCGTCGTGCTGAAATTTCCAATGTAACCCCCGATATTATCAACTGTTGTCTCGAGGTGAATTTTTATTAATGGATGATCCCTTACCTCTTTTTCCAGATTGTTGAGAATTTTCTTCGGATCGGAGCCGTTAATGAGGAAATGAATCTTTCTAAGATTTCCCCCAAGTTCCTTATTCTTCTCCACGAGATGCACAGGAAATCCTTGCCTTGCAATTTCTAAAGCTGCGGTCATGCCACTGAGGCCACCACCTATGACCAGAGCGGCTTTCTTTATAGGCACCTTCTGCATCGAAAGCGGCTGAAGATGTGACGCTCTGAGTACAGACATTCTAACGAGGTCCTTTGCCTTTTGAGTGGCCTTACTTTTCTCTTTCATATGTACCCAAGAACATTGATCTCGGATATTCGCCATCTCGAAAAGATAGGGATTAAGACCCGCTTCTTTCAGCGTATTGCGGAACAACGGTTCGTGCGTTCTCGGTGTACATGAGGCAACGACAATGCGGTTCAAATCATATTTTCTTATTACATCTTTAATGTGCTCCTGCGCATCAGCCGAACATGTGTAAAGATTATCCTCTGCATAAACGACATTTGGAAGTGTCTTTGCATAATCTCTTACTAATGGAACGTCGACAACTCCTCCTATATTTATGCCACAATGACAGACGAATACACCCACTCTTGGCTCTTGATCACATACGTTAATTTCCTCAGGAAATGTTTCTTCACCGACGAGCGTCCCTCGGACATCAGCCAACAGCGACCCAGCTTTTGCAGCGGCCGCGCTTCCTTGAGCGACGGTATCGGGGATATCCTTTGGCGACGAGAAAGTGCCACACACGAAAACTCCTGGTATATTCGTCTCGAGAGGTGAGAATTCTGAAGTCTGACAAAAACCGAATTCATTGAGTTTAATGCCAAGTTTCTTACAAAGCCGCTGTGCAGTTTCTGATGGGATCATACCTACTGATAGAACGACAAGATCAAAGACCTCCT
Source organism: Methanomassiliicoccales archaeon (assembly GCA_038850735.1). NCBI lineage: Archaea > Methanobacteriati > Thermoplasmatota > Thermoplasmata > Methanomassiliicoccales > Methanomassiliicoccales archaeon. The sequence continues at coordinate 258,154 of JAWCLO010000001.1, read as the reverse complement.
CGATCAATTCATCTCTAAGATCTTCTGTTTCTTTGTAATATCTGATGATGAGATTACCCGTTGAATGATCCTCTTCGATACCCGCCACTCGGGTATTCTTAACGATCTTGATTCCGTATTCTTTTTCGGCTCGTATTCTGTATTCTTCAAACTCCTTTCCAAAAGCTCTGATGTCCATGAAAAATATTTGGCAATGGATTTCCGCTTCGTGTTCTTTTGCGATGATCGCTTCCTTAAGTGCCGCCATGCAGCATATCGATGAACAGTAAGAATGACCAAGTTGAGCATCTCGTGATCCAACGCACTGAATAAATGCAATTCTTTTGGGAATGTCGCCATCGGAAGGCCGAATAATATGGCCTCCAGTCGGACCAGAAGCGCTTAGCATGCGCTCGAATTCTGAGTTTGTGATTACATTAGGATAAATGCCATATCCATACTCTCGTTTTTTGAATGCTTTGAACTTGTCAAAACCTATGCTTAGTATGATCGCACCAACATCGATCTGTTGCGTTTCCTCATCACATGTTTTGAACTCGATCGCCTTCGCGGGGCAAACCTTCTGACATTCACCGCACCCGATGCACATTCCCTTTTCAATGGTATATACAAGCGGAACCGACTGTGGAAACGGAATGTAGATAGCTTTTCTCGGTGCTAGATTCTCATCAAACCAGTTGGGCCCCTCTATCGGACAGTGCTCTGCACATATTCCACAGCCAGTACATTTTTCAGCATTAACATAGGGAAAGCGTTTTGCAACAGTGACTTTGAAATGGCCTGCGCAACCATCCACCTTTGTGATTTCGCAGTTTGTAATAATTTTTATATTATTATGTCTTCCAGCGGAAACGAGTTTGGGTGATAATATGCACATCGAACAGTCATTGGTAGGGAACGTCTTGTCGAGTTGCGCCATTCCTCCACCAATGCTAGGGCTGGAATCAATAAGGTAGACTTTGTAGCCGGAATCCGCAAGGTCGAGTGCTGCTTGAACTCCTCCTACACCCCCACCCACAATAAGCACGGCCCCGATCTTTTTCTCTAGCATCAGTACATTCCTCCTTTTGTCGGTGGTGGCCCGAGCCTTTTGAGTTCCTCCACCATATCTCTACAAATTCTGACGAATTTATCCGGCTCAGAACCCGCTATCCATTCCAGCCTAAGCCGCCTCGGATCAAGCCCGATGATCGGTAGAATATCTTGGAGAAATTCCATACGATAAGCGGCTTTCTCATTCCCGGTCACGTAGTAACACCCTCTCGGATGACACCCAGCTATGAGTACTCCATCAGCACCGTGTTCGAATGCTTGCAGTACGAAGACCGGATCAACCCTTCCAGTGCACATGACCTTGATAATTCTGATGTTCGGAGGATATTGCAGTCGAGATGTTCCAGCAAGATCGGCAGCGGCATATGAACACCAATTGCAGCAGAAAGCGATGATGCGTGGCTCGTATTCTTCGATCATTTTTTACCTCCAATTCTGGCAATTACATCATGCACTGGAATGGAGTGAGCTTCAAACCCAAGCATTTCTTCTTCGGCACCAAATGCAAGTGCCATAAGCTGCGTGAGGTGAAGCACAGGTATTTGGAATGTGGCCAGCGACTTCTCCGCATTGTCGAGTTGCATGAGGCAATACGGACATGGAGTCACGATTAAATCTGCTCCAGCGTTCATTACGCTGACGAGTTTGTCCTTTGATATTGCTATGGCAAGATCGCTGACGTACGATCGGACTCCTCCACCTGCCCCGCAGCAGTTAAGCTTATGATCGTAATTAACGGACTCAGCGCCTAGCGTTGCGATGATCTCATCGATCATCACCGGATTTATTGGGTCCTCGATGCTCTGGCTCTCCGTTGGGCGGAGGTAATGGCATCCGTAATGGACTGCGATCTTTAGATTATGCAGAGGAACCTGGACGGCGGATTTGATAGCTTCGATTCCTATGTCTTTGTAAAACACGTCCACAAAGTGCCTCACCTTGATGGGCTCTAAGACGCGCTGCCCCTCAGGTGTTACTCTCGGGACTCCTGTGTATTTCATTAATATGTTTTTTAAAATCTTGTTAACTTTGCCGAGATTCTTTGGGTCTGATAGGTATTCGGTGGCCATGAGGAGTGAGGTGAAACAGCCATTGCAAAATGTAACGAGTTCTTGTTTTCTATCTTGAGCTAAGCAGAGATTCCTAGCGGCAAGTGTTAGCCAAGTGTCTTTATCTGTGGAATAAAATATTCCCGGTACAGGACAACAGGAAGCAAGTGGCAATTCGCGAAATAGTTCATCACATTTGAGCTTCTCGAGAATCAATTTTACAGATCTTTCAATACCAGGATATCTGTTGGGAATAAGGCAACCGTAGAATAATCCATATCTCGCACTTGCCTTTGCGTTCTTCATCTCAATCACTCAATGCAATGCCGATAAGTTTATCATATCCAGTCGCGCGCATGATCATCTTGATGTCTCTCGTCGCCTTCAGCCTCTGACTCTCATCGAACGGCATCTCTCTTAATCCGAGTTTCTTTCTTAGTTTTGAGATCTCTTCTGAGATCGTGACGGCTTGTCCCAGATCAGCAACATTCTTTGATATTGAGACGACAAAAAATGGAGGACCTCGTTGCCTTACAATTATATGCCTGAGCGCGATCACAAGCTCTGCGGGGTTCATGCCTGCAGGGCAATGTTCAAAGCATCGGTGACAGGTTGCACAAACCCATGGGGTTGCAAGGACCTTATCCTTCAGGCCCATCTGACACATCTTAATAATGTTGCGGATTTTGTTTTCAGTTTTGAGAGATACTGGACAGACACCAGTGCAATTTCCGCACTGGAGGCAGACCTGTACATCCCCTCCCCCCATTTCTATTATTTCTTTGATGAAGTCTCGATCGCATTCCTCATCGATGATCGGCAATTCTTCCAAGATTGCCTCTTTCTCAGAAATTGCGAACTCTTTTTTCGCCGTTATAGGATTCAATCACTCCACCTCCAGGGCCGCTCTGATCTCGCTCAGAATCTGCTCATCTGTAAACTGACGAGCATGGATGGCCTTGGCAGGGCATGATACAACGCAAGTTCCACAACCCTTGCATAGAGCATCAACAATCCTCATTTTGACTCCCCTTTCAGTCTGAACAGTCGTAGGAGCACCATAAGGACAAATGTCAACACATAGTCCGCATCCTAGACACCTTTCTTCTTCTATGTACGCATTTAGAGATTCAGCCATTATCATTTTTTTAGACAGAAGTATGGCCACTTCGAGGGCCGCTGCGCGTGCCTGCGCAATAGACTCGGGAACGTCTTTGGGACCCTGGGCACATCCACAAATAAAGACCCCTTCCATTGACGTCTCTACAGGCTTTGTTCGAGTATGGGCTTCTTGAATAAATCCATCGGGGCTTGTTCTCAATCTCAGCATCGAAGCAAGCTCATTACTGCCTTTTGAGGGAATCATCGCGACAGAAAGTACCACTAACTCATACATACGCTCGGTAATCTTATTCAGAAGAGTTTCTTCTGCTCTGACAATCAGATTTTTTGTTGCTTTGTCCTCAATGATTCTTGCCGGTCTTCCCCTTGTATACTCAACACCATAATCTTCTCTAGTCCTATGGAAGAACTCCTCGACACCTTTGCCGACGGCTCTTATATCAATGTAATAAACCGTGATGTCTGTATCGGGATGCACCTCCTTGACTGCTTGGGCATTTTTCATGGTATACATACAGCAGACTTTCGAACAATAAGCGGCATTGATTTTCCTATCTCTTGATCCGACGCATTGTATAAACGCAATTTTTTTTGGAACTTTCTTATCTGATGGTCTGATCACCATACCACCAGTCGGTCCAGCTTTATCCAGCATCCGCTCCAGTTCCATTATCGTTATGACGTTCTCAAATTCCTGATATCCCAAATAACCGTGGATTTTAGGTTTGAAAGGTTCAAAACCAGTTGCGATAATGATGGCTCCAGCCTCAATTGTAATCTCCCTTGTTTTATCTTCAAAATTCGGTGCTTCAAATTCACATGCTTCAACGCAAGCACTGCACTCTTTGCCATTTAGCCGAAGGCAAGCTTCGGTATCGATGAGAAACTTACGGGGAATTGCCTGCTGAAACGGCATAAATATTGCTTTTCTCTCAGAAAGACCGTAATCGTATTCATTCTTTTTGACTACGGGACAAACAATTGCGCAGTTCCCGCAGCCGACGCATTTTTGTTCATCAATGAATCTCGGCTTCTTCAAAATTCTTACCTTGAAATTACCAACATGCCCTGTTATATCTACAACTTCTGATAGTAGGTAGATCTCAATGTTGGGATGCGAAACAACGTCGTTAAGTTTGGAGGTAATAGTACACCCAGAGCAGTCACACGCAGGAAAGATTCCGTGCCTGAAATCATGTGACCGTAGCACTCCACCGGGCGCTTCATGACACCATAAAAGGCAGGTAAACATTGTGGCCATATTTCCTCCGAGCACAGGCCTTCTTTCAACAAGGTGAACCTTGAATCCCAATTCTGCTAGTTTGTAAGCAGCTTCAACGCCTGCAACTCCCCCTCCTATTACAACTACTTCCTGTTTCAATTCTAAAGGTGTGCATTCCAGAGGAGTTAGAGTTGTAGCTCTTTCAACTCCCATCTTCACAAGATCTTTTGCTTTTTGTGTTGCTTCGAATGGCTCGTTTACGTGCACCCAGGAGCACTGTTCGCGAATATTTGCGATGTACAGCATGTGTCTATTGATACCTGCCCTTTCCAAGTTCTCTCTGAAAATCCTTTCACATATTCTCGGGGTGCATGCAGCTATAACAACAGAAGTAAGATCCGAATCACTAATCACTTCCCTCATTCGTGAGAGTCCAGACGGAGAACACAAGTAATCGCTACAATTTGAACAAACAACGCCAGGAAGCTTAGAGGCATAGTCCCTTACAGCATCGCAGTCGATGACACTGCTTATATTAGCTCCACATTTGCAAATAAAAACGCCAATCTTCATCTCGTCTTTTGATTTCAAGTCTCATGCCCCCAAGACGAATAACCAATCGGGTATGGAAGATGCGCTTCTTCCTTTAGCGAATCGATTTCGGAACATGCCCGCATACTTCGGGTTTTTAACGAAAACCCATGATATATTTTAACATTATGGGAATTCATCTGGGAGCCCCGAAGGGTCCTAATATAACTATAGTTAATATAACTTTCGACAATTGTCAAAAGAATCGCAAAATACCTTCACTCTCGAGGAAGGAATTCGTAACAAATGTGTGGTACGACATCCTTAGATTGTGATCACTCCGCATAGTATTTTCGTGTAGACATTTTGGCCGGTGGAACGTACATCGACTTTTGTCGAACATAGCCCAACGCAGAAGTAGTTCTGCGGATTGAAGATATAGACGAAATATGAGTTATGTGCACTTTATTGTTGCACTCGGGATTTCAATCTGATAGGAATTTTTGAAATAATGCCGTGCTTGTTCAAAATCTAAAAAGCCAGAAGAAATATTGTTATTTCGCGAATGTTGTATGTACTTTAGCATAATGCAAAAAGAAGAATTCATGGCATGAGCGCAAAGGATGCGAGATTATCAATTGTAATAATCATGCAGAAAAGAATTTTATGACCTTAGTTCTTCAAGTGCCAAATACTGATTGATCAGGGGTCGACCCTTGGATTTCAGTGAATTGAGATATGGCATTGTTCAGTTGTTCCACAAAATTAACCTTGTTATCCGGCGGAGTCGGAAAATAAATAAGCGAAAGGTGCAAATTAAGGACGCAAAGGCCAGGCAGAAGACATGCCAGATCTGTCTAGGAATCATAAAAGATGACCTAGAATACGCGACATGCAATTGCGGTAAGGTTTTTCATATGGCTTGCATACGCAGAACTGGCTTCTGCCCGTACTGCTTAAATGAATATGAGCCAAACAGTCAAAATTGGAGTATAAATTCATCCAGAATTCGCATAGCACAAACCTCAGATGCATCCAGACAAAACAAATTGCGCAACACTTTCATTTGCCCAATATGTGGAACCTTGAATTCATACAGTTCTAACTCTTGCAAGTGCGGCGCAATCTTCGTTCGTGAAGGCGAAACTTTCCAGTGCCCCACTTGTGGTTCTTTCTTGGATGAGCATGCGAACAGGTGTGATAAATGTGGAGAGCGTTTTGAAGGATATGATTTGGAGTTTTGTCGTCTATGTGGTGGAATGGTAAATATCAATGGTGTATGTATTGAGTGCGGTGCAATTTCTGGTGAGAAGTGTCCTGTTTGTGGATCAGCACTGGGAATAGAAGATACGATATGTAGCAATTGCGGAACGGCTTTCGAGTTAATTTGAAAAAAGAGATTGATGCAAAAAAACGCACCCTTCTGGTGCTCCTCTTATCTGCTTACGCAAAATAAGATGCTGGTGTTATAGTGAATTTAAATAATAGTGAAATAATAGTGTTTTCGAAAAACGATTAGATAAATATCGATGGTTGGATATGCTATGAACTCAGGTTTTGATCGCATCTCGGATTTTAGAGACAAGGCGTCAACAAAGGGCCCTGAGAAAAGTGCGGGCAGTGACGTGAGTGTTGATGACGAAGAATTGAAACGCATCGTTGAAAGTTTGAAAGTTAGAATAGCAATCATAGGTTGTGGTGGCGGAGGATCGAATACCATTCGAAGATTGTATCAAGCTGGAATTGTTGGCGCCACGCTCGTTGCTGCGAATAGCGACGCTAAGCACCTTTTATCTGTAGTTGCGCCCCATAAAGTTCTATTGGGTCGAACCTTCACAAGAGGTCTTGGCGCAGGCTCTATTCCAGATATTGGCAAAAAAGCAGCTGAAGAAGCAAGAGACGAACTGACCCGCTATCTTGACGGGCAGCATATCGTTTTCGTGACGGCCGGTTTGGGAGGAGGAACTGGAACTGGTGCTGCTCCCGTCGTTGCGGAGCTTGCGAGACAAAGAGCCCTTCTTGTCATGGGCGTTGTGACACTTCCATTTAAAGCCGAGGGGAAAGTTCGGATGGAAAATGCATTAGCGGGGCTTAATCGTCTGCGAGAATTTTGTGATACAACGATAGTAGTGCCGAACGACAGGTTGCTTGAAATCGTACCAAAGCTCCCGCTCGAAGCAGCTTTTAAGGTTGCCGATGAAGTCCTAGTTCAATCGATCAAGGGACTCACAGAGATCATTACGAAGCCTGGGTTGGTAAATGTCGATTTCAACGATGTCATGACTATCATGAAAAATGGTGGAGTTGCTATGATCGGAATGGGAGAATCCGATGCAGATGATGACAGAATCAATAAAGCGGTTGAGGAAGCGCTTTCTTCTCCATTACTGGGTGACATCGACATCAATGAAGCGCGAGGTGCATTAGTACGCGTAGTCGGGGGGTCTGACATGACACTCGCTGAAGCTGAGAGGGGAGTTGAAATTGTCGGGAAAAGGATCAGCCCGATGGCGCGAATAATATGGGGTTGTTCTGTTGAACCTGACAGCGAAGGAAAGGTTCGCGTAATGGTTGTTCTCACAGGAGTAAAGTCGAATCAATTTTTCGCAAGAGAATCATTTGGCTGATAAGGTGCTCTTTGGTGATTTGGCGGATGACTTCAAAATCTGCGAGAGGCAGGAGAAGATACATTGCCTTTAGGATTGTAGGAGATTGCGAGATAAGTGCAGATGAAATCGAGGGGTTTGTCGAAGAATTTGGTAAGAAGATGCTATTGAGGTCTGCCAAAATTATCGAAATCAGTGGCAATTTTGGAATCATACGCTGCGCGCATAGGGACAAAGAAAAAATGATCGAGATTCTCCGTAGTGTGAGACTTGGGAATGGAAATATCTGGATCGAGACTTTAAGAACATCTGGAACGTTAAGAGCCCTGCGGAATAAAGTACGATCACGTTATTAAGCGATGGTCAATCTCTTTGAAGGAGCTCAGTACGGTGTAATTTGTAAAGTGCGTTTTCTGCCGGTTTCCGTTGTTCCCCTAGATCCACGAGACTATTAAGCGCAACTCTGTAGCCAGATATTTCCCCTTTTACAGCAATACATATATATCTGTGGAGAACTTTAGGCTCCCTCGAACCGAGAAGAAAGGAGTGATTATATGCAGCCAGGACAGATGGCATACGATAGAGCAATAACGGTTTTTTCACCTGATGGGAGACTCTTTCAGGTTGAGTATGCAAGAGAAGCCGTCAAGAGAGGTACGACTACTGTAGGACTGAAGTTTAGGGATGGAGTTGTATTGATAGTTGATAAGAGGATAGCTAGCAGGCTTATGGAACCGAAGTCGATCGAAAAGATCTACCAAATTGATGATCACATGGGTTGCGCAACGTCTGGTCTAGTGGCAGATGCAAGAATTCTTGTCGACCAAGCGAGAATAATTGCGCAGATCAACAAGATAACCTATGATGAAGAAATCAGCGTAGAAGCACTGGTAAAACGAATTTGCGATTTCAAACAGAATTATACTCAATACGGAGGTGTAAGACCGTTTGGAACTGCGCTTCTTGTAGCAGGCGTGGATCACGAGGGGGAGCACCTTTTCGAGACGGACCCAAGTGGTGCTTTAGTGTCATACAAAGCCGGAAGCATCGGAGCCGGCAGGAATGTTGTCATGGAAGTATTCGAAGAGGAGTATCAAGAAGGTATGGATATGGAATCGGCAATCCTGCTAGGTCTCAAGGCACTTAAGAAGGCAACAGAAGAAGAAAAACTGAACCCAAAAGCCGTCGAAATTGGAATCGTGAGGCGAGGCGAGAAATTCAGGAGAATGGACGAGTCTGAAGTGGAGAAATACGTGGAAAAGGCAAACGCATTGTAACCGGGGTTAAGATGGTCGATATTGAAACTGCGATAATCGCGCGCTTCGAATCCCACGGCGAGACTTTCGAGATTTTGATCGATCCTAAGGTCGTGAATTTAATCAGAGAAGGAAAGGAAGTGGAGCTTACAGATTACATGGTCATTGATGAGATTTTTCGCAATGCACGAAAAGGTACCCGGCCATCTGAAGAAAAGATCAAAGAAGTCTTTGGCACAACTGATCCTGTCCAGGTGGCAAAGCAAATTATACTTAAGGGCGAAGTCCAACTTACGACGCAGCAACGTAGGGAAATGCAAGAGAGTAAGAAGAAAAGGATAATCGCAGAAATAGCACGAAATGCAATCAATCCACAGACTGGCGCTCCACATCCCCCCCAGAGAATCGAACTTGCGATGGAAGAGGCGCGGGTTCACATCGATCCGTTCAAGCCCGTCGAAATGCAAGTAAAAACGGTCCTAGAAGCACTCAGGCCGATCATTCCAATTCGTTTCGATAAGGTGAGGATTGCAGTAAGGTTGTCTGGAGAGGCGTACGGACGTTGCTACGAGGACATTGTTCATATGGGAAAGATTACAAAGGAAGAGTGGCAGGCTAACGGTAGCTGGATCGGAGTAATCGAGCTTCCCGCCGGAATGAGAGATGAGTTTCTAAATCGTCTCAATGAGAAGACGAGAGGTAACGTGGAAGCAAAAATACTCAAATGAATTTGAAAAACCATTATAATGAAAGATGAAAGCGAGTGACGAGATTATGAGAGAAAATGATAGAGCTCTTAGCAAAGAAAGGGAAAACATTCCGAGACCGATTAGAGAACTCGTCGTCCCAGGAGATCTCTTGGACTCGGGAAAACTCAAACCCGGTGATGGGACATACGTTCGTGATGGAAAGATCTATGCTTCTCAGCTTGGTATAAAAAATATTAAGTCGAATTTCATCAATGTTATACCGCTAGGTGGTCCTTACATCCCCTCGCCAGGAGATACGGTTATTGGGAAAATTGTTGACATAGGGCCTTCAAACTGGCTTGTGGACATAAATTCTCCATATCCAGCTCCATTGCATGTGACTGAGGTTCCATGGAAGGTTGAATTTGGAGATACGGCTAGGTATCTAAACATGGGTGACACGATCCTTGCCAAGGTTCTCATGGTAGATGAAACAAAAAGAGTTCAGGTGACGATGAAGGAGCAAGGACTGCGCAAGCTACAAGGTGGACAGGTCATCGACATATCTCACAGCAAGGTGCCACGAGTGATTGGAAAAGGCGGTTCCATGATCCAGATGATAAAGAGTTATACCAACTGCCGCATTTATGTCGGGCAAAATGGCCGTATCTGGTTAGATGGGGATATTGAGAATATTGTCATAGCTATAAGGGCAATAAAAATGATTGAAGAGGGCGCTCAAACCCTTCGTCTCACGGAAAGGGTCAAGGAGTACCTTGAAACAATGACCCGCCAGAGCGCAAATGGGAGTGTTTGAACTTGAATTTCGCGGTGATTTTATGGAAACGTTAAGATTGATTGATGAAAATGGATTAAGAATTGATGGAAGAAAGGTCGATGAGCTTAGACCAATTAAGATTGAGGCTGGTGTCCTGAAGAGAGCTGATGGATCAGCCTATGTTGAGTGGGGAAAAAATAAGGTGTTAGCGGCTGTATATGGTCCGAGGGAATGCCATCCGAGACATCTTCAGGACCCCTCTAAAGCTCTTGTTCAGTGCCGATATAATATGATTGCATTTTCTGTAATGGAGCGAAAGAGGCCTGGACCGGATCGCAGGTCGGTGGAAATATCTAAGATAATTGCCGAAGCCTTGGAATACGTTATATTCACGGAATATTTCCCACGGACATCAATCGATGTTTACATCGAAATACTCCAAGCGAATGCGGGAACGCGGTGCGCGGGACTAACTGCGGCCTCTGTTGCTCTCGCAGACGCAGGCGTGCCAATGAGAGATCTCATTCCTGCTGTGGCTGTTGGCAAGGTAGACAATCATGTTGTCCTGGATTTAACAAAGGAGGAGGACAATCATGGTCAAGCGGACTTACCAATGGCGATTATTCCAAGAACCAGGGAAGTTCTTCTGCTACAGATGGACGGTCACATGACTGTTGATGAGTTTAATAAAGGGATTGAAATGGGTTATCGTGCATGTGAGAAGATTTACCAGCTTCAGAAGGACGCTCTGAGGCGGAGATACGCTGTTGAAGAGATTGAATCATTTGAAGATGCACAGCAAGTGCAGACCTCTATGGAGGAGTGAACATGGCCCGGTCCATCATGTCAGAAATAAAGAAGGATCACATACATAGATTGCTTGCTAGAGGCAAAAGGGTTGATGGGCGCAACTGGGATGAATTCCGGGACATTTCAATCCAAGTGAAGTTTACCGAAACAGCGGAAGGTTCTGCAAGGGTCAAACTTGGTAATACTGATGTGCTGATCGGTGTGAAAATGGAGACTGGCATCCCATTTCCAGATACCCCAGACAAGGGCGTGCTTGCCACAAATGCAGAGCTCATTCCTCTTGCGTCACCTACTTTTGAGCCCGGCCCCCCCGATGAAAATGCAATTGAGCTCGCGAGGGTTGTCGACAGGGGTATAAGGGAGAGTGAGATGATCGATCTCGAGGCACTCTGTATTGTGCCAAATGAAGAGGTATGGATCTGTTTTGTTGATATATATGTGCTGGATTATGATGGAAACCTTTTTGACGCTTCATTTCTCGGAACTGTGGCAGCACTCAAGTCAACAATCGTTCCTGCTTCTAGATTTGGAAAGGGCGAAGATTTCCCGCTTCCAATTAAATGTCTACCCATGTCGGTCACATCAGTGCAAATCGAAAATTCTATATTGGTCGATCCAACTCTCGATGAAGAAAAAGTTGCTTCCGCTCGCCTTACGGTAACCACCGATGAGAATGGGGACATCAGGGCGATGCAGAAGGGACTTAAGGGATCGCTCACAATAGATCAAGTACGCAAGATTATTGAAACCTCTCAGAGATTGGGAAATGAACTGAGAAAATTGGTTAGGTGATGCGGATGTCAAAAGGAACCAAGAAAGTTGGAACAGCTGGAAGATTTGGTGCGAGGTACGGCGTACGCGTAAGAAAGCTCTATAAGGAAATTGAAAAGCTCAGTAAAAGCAGATACGAATGTCCCAATTGTCATCATATCAGCGTAAGAAGGGTGGCATCGGGTGTATGGGCATGTCGTCACTGCGAAATAAAGTTCGCAGCCGGTGCTTATTCACCGACGACGAAGAAAATCACATCTGAGGAAATGGTGTTGAAGGAAGAAGCGAAGGGGGGTGAATGATCTGTATAAGTGTGGAAAATGCCATAAGCCTATACATTCAAATGTCAACACTGTGGGTATTCAGTGTGAGGCATGCGGATCAAAGATCTTCTACAAGGAGAGGCCTAATGTGAAGAAGGTCATCAAGGCAAAATAGGCATGGAATTGAGATGCATAGAGCAATGCTGAGGTATTCGACGCCCATAGCGAGATTAATACACGAAGCAATTATGCCTGAAACAGGTAGGGAAATTCCAAAAACCGAGGTTGAGGCGCGTTTCGAATCCGATGAATTGGTACTCAAGATCAAGGCCGCGGATATTTCGGCGTTGAGAGCAGCTCTCAATTCTTATCTTCGATGGATAAAATTGGCAGAAGAGATTACATTAATGGTAGGTGAGAAAAATGGATGAATTGAGTCCCAAGCTACAAAATCAGATTGCTCAGTTTCAGCAATTGCAGCAACAGCTTCAGGCAATTCTTACTCAGAAATTCCAGATGGAAGCACAACTGAGAGAGATTGACCGTACGCTCGAAGAGTTGGCTAAAATCACAGATGACGTGCCGATATACAGGAGTGTAGGTTCACTGTTGATCAAAGCAAGAGACAAGGAAAGTGTAGTGCACGAAATTCAGGAAGATAAAGAAACTTTAGAGATTCGTGTGAAGACTCTTGATCGACAAGAAAAGGCTCTTCGAGAGCGTTACCAGGCACTGCAAGACCAAATATCTAAGGCATTGGGAGCCAAACAGGAATCAGCCGGATAGCCTGGAGCACGGCCGCATCTTTCGAGAATTCATTAATATTAAGAATATGCCATGTGTCTATGTCAATTACTATGATGGATTGAGCATTCGCTAATAGCTCTTTTCATGATCTCCCGAAATCATATTTTTCGTGGTTGAATTACGAATCTGCGTTTCAGTAATTGACAAGCGAAGCGTTGGCTTGAATTTGAGATGTTTGCTGGGTCAGTACTCCGATGTTGATTACGAAATGTGCATATAGTCCAACGGCATTCACCGAAATTAGGATGCTGACGCATATCGCAAAAAAACTTCAGACCGGAAAAAAAGCCATTCTTCTTCACGGTAACGCCGATCCCGACGCACTTGGCTCTGCTTTTGCAATCTGCCGAGGCTTTGGAGATTCAATTATTGTCGCTCCTGGCGGGCTAGATAGAGTATCAAAGATCATGATGGATAAATTGCAAATAAAAGTGCAGGAAAATATAGACTTCGCTGATTATGAGATAATCGTGATCGTCGATACGTCCTCTCCTGATCAATTGAACACGCCCCTCCCGTTACTAAAAAATTGCATAGTAATTGATCATCACGCAATTTCTGATCGATGGTCAGGATGCACTTACTATTGCGATGAATCGAAGAGAAGTTGCGCGGAAATTGCATACAGGCTGCTGAAGATCGCTGGTATCCAAATGGAAAGGGCAGTTGGTATGGCACTACTCTCGGGAATGCTCACTGATAGCGGGCACTTCGCCTTCGCAACTCCTTCTCTATTGAGGGATTTTTCTGAAATCATGGAGGAATTGAATATCAACATGGATGAAGTAATGAGTCTTATCGATGTAGAGCCTGATGTGTCCGAGAGGATATCCCAGCTTAAAGGGGCTCAAAGACTGAGATTCGAAAGAACGAACGGCTATATCGTAGCGATTTCGCATGGTAGCGCATTTGAGAGTTCTGTATGCAAAGCTCTGATTGCGCTTGGAGCAGACGTTGCCTTTGTCGGCTCTCAAAGAAACGAAGCTTTTAGGGTTAGTGCAAGGGCCAGGCCCGAAGTCGTCAGGAAAGGTCTGCATCTTGGGAAGTTGTTGGAAGACATAGGGACTGAGACATCGAACGATGGTGGAGGTCACGGTGGGGCGGCAGGACTCATGGGAATAGGCGATATTGAAGCAATTCTCAATATGTGCATGCAGCGTGCGCTGGATTTTTTGAAGAAAATCGAACATCAATGAGATGAGCAAGGTCACTCAATAATTGCCAGAAACGATTCTTTTCATGACTTCTAATTTTTCAGGCTTGCGTACAAAATAGTCTCTTACAGGCTTGAGTATCTCGATTAGTGCTTCTGCGGCCCCATTTTTGAGATCCATTGGATGTACATTTCCTGACACATACATCTTTTCTAACTCATCATAATTTGAAAAAATGATGGTGCCTCCATATTTTTGTGGGCGTTCTATAATCACTTCTTTTTTCCGACTAAATATTACGAATTTAAACAAGAGAAGTATAGGATTACCTTCAGCCTCTGGTGGACAGAAGGCCTTGCTAATTTTTCTCCTGATGTCTTCTGCTGAGTCATGGATGAGAATTCCACTATCAGGATCGCTCTTTGACATTTTTGATGAAATGGGATCCATTCTATTTCCGCCACGAAGACCTGGTAAAAGCGGAGTGTGGAGCGCTATAGGCTTTTTCCACTTCAATCGCTCTGCGGCTTCCCTCGCTAGCATATGTGCCCTTCGCTGATCTATTCCGGCGTACGCGACATCGACGTCGAGCTCGAAGATATCTGCCGCTTGCATTAATGGGTATATTACCTTAGAGGAGTCGAGATCAGCCTCCTCTTCCTGCCTGCCCATAATTGTCATAGCTCGCTTTATTCTCGTTAAAGTAGAGGCCTTTCCTATTCGAATGACCTTCTCCCAGTAAGAAATATTTGACATAAGTTCTGATGCCAGTCGAAAATTGACCTTCTCCCTTTCAACACCGAGCGCTTCAAAACAATCTTCCATGTAGCTTGCGCATGTTCTAATGTTGCTAACATTGCCCGCTAGTTTATCATTTATAAAGGCATGCCAATCAGCAAAGAATATCGTGAATCTAAATCCGGCATTTATAAAGTCCATAATCTTATCAGCGCATATAATCCATCCTAGATGAACAAGTCCAGAAGGTTCAAAGCCAATGTACGCATGCGGAGAATTCTCCGTTTCGAGCAATTTGCGCATTTCCTCTGGTGTTACGATTTCTTCGGTATTCCTCGCTAGAATTTGATAGCGTGTTTCTGTATCCATGAGATCAAAGTCGGTAACCAATATTTCCAAATAAAACATTTCCGATAATTGATGTTAATTCATGATTACGGATGTATCGACAATACTAATAATTGCAATAGCTAGAAGAGTTGTATGTATGTCTCGAACGACAATAAGAAAAGTATGGCAAAAAGAAAATAAAAATTATTGGAAGGCAAAACTCTAAGCACATTAGCCGCCAGCAGTGAGCGGGAACACTGAGATGATATCGCCGTCTTTGATTTGTGTTTGCAGTCCACTCAAATGTCTTATGTTTCTACCGTTGACCAGGATGTATATCACTTCTGATAATTCTGATCCTTTTGGATAAAGGATTTTTGAAATGCTTTCACCGAATTTCTCAGTAAGGGAGTGAAGGAAATCTTGAACAGTGTTCCCACTGACGTCAACCCTTGCCTCTGTTACCCCAACCGCAGCGGCTATATGTCCAAAGGTCTTGAAAGTCACGGTTGCCGTATCACTCCCTCCAATTGGTTATTTTGATAATCATAGCTTCTTAGCCGCATCTTCAGCAGCCAGATTGACAACATCCATGACCATGCTGGTGGGCGGGCAGTATGCATTTTCAAAGGAAGAAACGAATTCCTCGACAGTGGTTCCCTTTACGATTGCAGCTGTAAGCCAATTGACACGGCCAGTAATTTCTTCTCCACCAACGATCTGCGAACCCAGGATCTTGTGGGTATCTTTATCCACTAGAATCTTTACTGTAAGTTTTTTTCCGCCTGGATAATATCTTGCTCTGGTCAACCCCGTAGCCTTGCCTTCAACGACATTCAGACCATAATAATCTGCGAGACCTTTTGATAACCCTGTTCCACCCGCTTCCAAATCTCCAATCTTGCTTATGAATGCGCTGAGCACGCCTGGGTAGAACGCATATCCTCCAGCTGCATTGATGCCGGCAACCCGTCCCTGTCTTACAGCGCTAGATCCTAGTTGGCTCATAGTCGGTCCTGGTACAACTGCGCTTTCGACCATAATCAGGTCACCAGCGAGATAAACGTCCTTAACGAGGCGTCCTTTCTTGTAGGGTTGCAGTGTAGGACTAACTCTCACTGCCCCCAGTGGCCCGATATCGAGACCCATAATATTGGGTAGTTCTAGATTTGCGCGGACCCCTGTGGCCATAATGACAAAGTCACATGGATATTCTTTACCGCCTGCGACAACTTTCTCAACCCTTCCATTGCCCTTAATTCCACCTATTGGTGTGTTGAGTACAAATTTAATTCCCTGCTGTTCGCAGTATTCCTGAACCAATTTTGCCATATCAGAATCGAAAATCCTTGGAATGACCTGAGGGAACATTTCGATGACCGTCACATCAAGGCCTGCGTGTTTAAAAGCAACTGCCATTTCTAGACCAATTACGCCAGCACCAGCAACGACGACAGACTTTGCATTTTTCATGGCTTTTTGAATCGCTTTTCCATCGGCTATGTTTCGCACCGTGAAGACTCCAGGCAGATTCACACCTTCAACAGGCGGAATAAAGACGGTGCCGCCAGTTGCGACGACAAGAGCATCATAAGTGTACTCGGTCCCGTCGGCAATCTTTACGATCTTCTTGTCCACATCAACACTTGTTACTTTTGTTTTTGTATGTACAATAATGTTACGTTCTTTCTTGTAAAATTCAGGAGTGTGCATAACGATTGATTCGAAGTCCTTGATCTTACCCTCCAGCACAAACGGTATTGCGCACGGAGAATACGCGATATATTCATCCTCCGTAAATACCGTGATCTCTGCGTCCTTGCTGTGCTCCCTCGCCGTTGATGCAGCTGTCATACCTGCTGCACCACTACCTATTACAATGATTTTCCTTGTCATCAAAATCAACCCCTCTTGCCGAGAAATTACCCCAATCTATTAATATATTTCCGAATTAGAAAAAACACCTTTTTCAAAAAAAGCGGATTCCTCGCATCTTTTTCCGAATGTTTTCTGCCGTTACCCATTGCTAATCAATGGAACTTGTTCCGAGATATGGAGAATGTAAATTTTTTTAGGCCAAGAAAATGATAACGAGAACCAAACAAAAGAATCGAGTGATCGCCACTCTAACGAGAAACTCGAGTCAACACGTTTATTTGGACGTTCAAATACAGAACTTTTATGTGCATTCCACAGACGTAGTTTAATGGTTGCTTCCTGTATGTTCGATAAATATCACTCGGCTAATCTTACGTGGATTTTCGAGTAATGTAAATACATAAATCGATGACTCGAATATCTTTGTAAAATACGTCCTCCTTACTTTCACTAGCGAATTCACTTTTCGGAAAACATTTTCATTCCATAGTCGATTACATTGAAGAAAAACGATCATGACGAGTCGATACTTAATCTGTTCATGATGAGCCGAAACATATTATTTCCCGATTGTCATCTTTCCACCGGGATATGATTTACGCAAAGAAGAGATCGGCACCCGTTTCATATTGGAAGGAATGGGATATCATTGATGGAGAAAAAGTCGAGACATTCGTCGCTATATTGAGGACCTCTGGATGTTATTGGGCTAGAAAAAAAGGATGCTTTATGTGCGGCTATAATATCGAGAGCGATCCCCGCATTGATATCCACGACATTCATGCGCAGATTGATGAATTGAAGGAAGCCTACTCAAACGAGGAATATGTTAAAATATATACTTCTGGAAGCTTTCTTGACCCAATCGAAGTTCCTGTGACTTCAAGAGCGGAAATATTTGAAACATTTTCCGACGCAAGGAGAATCTTGATAGAATCAAGACCAGAATTTATTACGGATGAAAATATCTCCAATTTGCAGGTTACGAGGCTTGAAATAGCGATGGGACTGGAGAGCGCATTTGATAGTACGCTTGAGAAATGTGTGAATAAAGGATTTACTGTTGCGGAATACGAAAGGGCTGCGAGATATCTAAATGAAAGGGGCATTCCTTTAAGAACATATTTACTTCTTAAACCCCCGTTTTTGAACGAGAGTGCAGCGATCCTTGATACAGTCGAATCAGCTGTATTTGCGTCGAGATTCTCGGAAAGTATATCGATCAATCCTGTCAATGTGCAAAAGGGAACGCTCGTTGAGGTTTTGTGGAAGCGTGGGGATTACAGACCTCCGTGGCTATGGTCGCTAGTCACTGTACTGTCGAATGTAGAAATCAGAAAAGGAGTTCGGATATTTTCTGCGCCTACTGGTGCTGGCACGCTAAGAGGGGCGCATAATTGCTTGAAGTGCGATCGTGTTGTGCTCGACGCGGTGAAGCGCCATGCATTCAATCAAGATCCAAATGAATTTTATGCACTTGATTGTTCATGCAAGAATAATTGGAAAGCGCAACTTGAATTTGGATGTATAGCAGGATCCAGTGTTAATATTGAAAGATACATTGAATATGAAATGGATAATGAAAATACGTTTTCCATTTGTGGAGACTGATCGGCCTTGAATCTTGAACCGCGCGAATAGAATCGTAGCAAGCGGGGTGATTTGATGGAATATGAATTGAAAAAGGGGAAATATAAGGAGCTCGAAGGGGACGGGTTGAGGAAAATTTTAGAGCAGGTTTTTGGAAACGCCTGGCAGGAGGACGACATGTACGTAACAACATTTGGAGCTCTCAAAAGGCTTGAGACAAAATTGATCGGAAAGTCAGCTCTGTATGTTGCCACGGTAAGTGATACTAATACACCAGAAAATGTAAGCATTCTGACGATCAAGAAATATAACGAATTTCTTGAAAAGGCAACTGGATTTACGGCAAAGGAACGCAGGAATAAATTACAGAAAAAAGCTCGAGAAGGTAAGCTCTAGGGATGCATTTCGCGCATTACCAGCTAGATAATTTCTCAAACTCATCTTACATTTCGAGGTTCCGTATCCTGATTTCTCAGCATTCGTCCTCGCGAAAATGGAAAAAGGTTTCATTTGCATACGATGACAAAGCCTCGCAGGATTTGAAGTTTAATTGATTCGAACTGTGGGATTCGATGTAGGCTCTTTTCATATGTATTGTTGCAGCAAAAACATTCAGGAATGCAGTTTTGATGATTTGATCATAACTTTGAATTTATTCAAGATCACACTATTATCATGGCCGGGAGGTGACTTCTACGAAAGCCCGATTATGGTATTCAGGAAAACAAAACAGGAAAACAAAACCGGTTTTGCAATAAAATGAAGAATTTCGTGGTAACTCGTATACTTGTCTGCAAAAACCTTCGGCAAAATTCATGAAATGATCGCATTATATGCCTTATTAATATCCGCTGTCAAACATGCACATAATCGCACGATATGGAAAGATAATAAGTCACACTGGAGAAATTCATAGAAGTCGGGGCATAGGCTTTGTGTTAGCTCTCGGTATGAAGGTTCGAAACCGCATAGCTTAAATAGGGATACTCTCATGCGAGAATCCGCTGAACGCGATAAGGACAATCGACCAGACACATTGGGCAATGCGATGTGCAACCCTTGTTCGCACCCTTGTTCGTATTCTGGGTGCGGAATGTTGTGTCACGGTCGATGACAGAGCTGGTCGCGCTCGTCTGAAGAAACGCGTGGAGCAAAGAGAGAGTACTCTCTGATGCTTAAGAGGGAAAGACATGCCAAATAAAAGACGTCCTATTCGGGGTTCAAAGGCGTATTCGCCGCGGAAAAGAGCGAAGCGGCCATTTCCACGTCTGGATTCATGGCCAGAAATAGGGGATGGTCCAAAGATACAAGGGTTTGCTGGGTACAAGGCCGGAATGACTCACGCTCTTATTGTGGATTACAGACCAACCAGCACCACATCTGGTTCGGAGGTGCAGGTGCCCGTTACAATAATTGAGGTACCTCCAATGAAAGTCGCTGCGGTGAGGATGTATGAAAACACAGCTTATGGGCTAAAAACTATGGGCGAGGTCTGGACGTCCACACTTGATCCGGAGCTAAGAAGATTACTTCCTATTCCAAAGAATTATGATTCAGGGAAGGCCTGGACTAACTATGATGCTTCTTCAGTAGATGATGTGCGAATACTCGCATATACCCAGCCCCGCTTGGTTACTGGAATTCCTAAAAAGAAATGCGATCTCATGGAGATACGCATAGGTGGCGGGACTATACAAGAAAGATTAGATTATGCCAAGTCTTTACTTGGGAAAGAGATTAAGATAACTGATTTCACGAAAGAAGGCGCTATGGTTGATGTCTCAGCGGTTACGAAAGGCAAGGGATTTCAAGGCGCTGTGAAGCGCTGGGGGATCAAGTTACTATCACATAAAAACAGTAAGCATCGCAGGTTAGTGGGAACATTGGGACCTAAGAGACCGGGTTATGTGAGACCAACAGTTCCCCAGGCTGGTCAAGTCGGTTATCACCAAAGAACTGAATTCAACAAGAGAGTACTCAAGATTGGTGATAATGGATTGGATGTTACACCCAAGGGAGGATTCTTACATTACGGGAAGATTTCAAGTCATTATGTTCTTCTTCATGGGTCGGTTCCAGGACCTTCAAAAAGGCTCATACGCTTTAGAGATCCGATTAGACCGATGGGTGTGGAATTGAAGGAACCGCCAGTCGTGACATACGTTTCTCTAGAATCTAAACAGGGGGTCTGAAGATGGTTAGAAGCGGAAGAGTCAATGTCTATTCATTGAAGGGCGAAATCATCAAGGAAATCGATTTGCCCCCGGTATTTAACACTGAATTTAGACCAGATCTAATCCGCCGTGCTGTTTTAGTGATGGAATCTAATAAGCGACAACCGTATGGAGCATCGTCATCAGCTGGAATGAGGCATGCGGTATCGACATGGGGAAAGGGGAGAGGTGTTGCTAGAGTACAGCGACTCAGTCAGGGTTCAAGAGGTGCTCAATCGCCTGGCACCGTAGGTGGAAGACGGGCCCATCCTCCATATGCGGAACGAGATTGGTTAAAGAAAATTAATGTCAAAGAGAAAATTAAAGCGAAAATGTCGGCCCTTGCCGCTCTTGCTGACACTGAGAAAGTAAGAGCTCGTGGACACCGTTTTGCAGACAGTGTAACGCTTCCAGTGGTAGTGGAAGATGATATCGAGAATATTTCGAAGACTGGTGAGGTCCTCAGCGTTCTTGGGAATATTGGAATCGACGAGGATGTATTGAGGGCTATTGAGGGCACCAGTATTAGGGCCGGTCGCGGAAAAATGAGGAATAGAAAGTACAAAGTACCTCGGAGCCTCCTGATCGTTGTTTCTAATATGAGTGTACCATTAAGAAAAGGAGCCGGAAATCTACCTGGTGTGGAAATCACAGACGTGAGTAATCTAAACGTTAGACTCCTCGCACCAGGAGGAACTCCTGGAAGACTTGCATTATTTTCGGAATCTGCGATCACAAAGCTCAGGGAGTGGTCTGATGGCTAGGAATGTTCTTTTATATCCTTATGTTACTGAGAAGTCGATGAACCACATGACGGGTTCGCCAACACAGGAATTCAAGGATGGTAACAGGATTGAATTCGTAGTGCTCAGAAGCGCCACAAGAAAAGAAATCAAGGATGAATTTGAAAAGAGATTTGAGGTTAAGGTGGAAAAAGTATGGACAAGGATTACCAAAGAAGGGAAGCATGCCATCATCAAATTAGCGGAAGGTTACTCTGCTGAAGAAATTGGAATGAGAATTGGAGTGTTCTAAGGGGTGGATCGATGGGAAAAAATCTCAGACAGCAAAGACGAGGTCGTGGCGGATCTCAATACCGATCACCCAGTCATAGACATCTGGGAGATATCAGGTTGCCTCCCATTGTTGAGGGAACCGGAAAAATCATCGACATAGTTCATGCACCAGGCCGAACAGGCCCATTGGCAGAAATCGAGGTCAATGGAAATGTTTTCAAAATGATCGCATCTGAAGGAATGGCTATTGGACAGGAGATCGTAATCGGTCGATCAGAAATGATAGCGCCTGGCAATATTATGACGTTGGCAAACATTCCTGAAGGTACTCTTGTATACAACATCGAGTCGAGACCGGGCGATGGTGGAAAGTTTGTGAGATGCGCGGGAAATGCAGCAGTTATCGTAAGCAAGGGAGCTAAAGTGGTCGTACAGCTCCCATCAGGTGCCATGAAGAGCTTCGATCCACGATGTAGAGCGGTGATTGGCGTCGTAGCTGGAGGAGGCCACAAAGAAAAGCCTTTTGGAAAAGCTGGTGTAAAATTCCATGCGTATCGGTCGAAGAGCAAAGCCTATTTCAAGGTGAGAGGTGTGGCGATGAATCCCGTCGATCACCCTCACGGTGGTGGTTCACACCAGCATGTGGGAAGACCTAGTACAGTTAGTCGCAATGCTCCACCTGGTCGAAAAGTAGGCCGTCTGTCGCCGAGAAAGAAGAAAGTGAGGAAGTGAGTATTATGGTCGAGGAAAAGATGAGCGGTACGAAGGCGTCCCGAAGGAAGGCGAGGAAGAAGAAGGGAGCTATCCAGGCAAGACGCAAGAAGGAGTTCACCTATAGAGGTTACACTTTAGAAGAAATGCTCAAGATGCCATTTGATGAGTTGATAACACTTATGCCTGCTAGAATCAGGCGCACGCTTATTAGGGGGTTCAACGAAGAGCAGAGAGTATTTATTGAGAAATTGAAATCAGGAAAATATCCAGTGGTAAGGACTCATTGTCGGGATATTCCTGTGTTGCCTGAATTTGTCGGAAAAAAAGTAGCGGTGCATAATGGAAAGGAGTTCAAGGAATTGGAGATTAAAGCAGAGATGATAGGGCACTATTTTGGCGAATTTGCGATGACCCGAAAGCCCGTGAAGCACTCGGGACCAGGCGTTGGTGCAACAAGATCGTCCAAGTTCTTGCCACTTAAGTAGGTGATGTTATGGTCGGGTACACTGCAGAAGCTGATCCAGATATTACATCCCGAGCTATCGGCAAGGAAATACCCATTTCACCGAAGCATGCTAGAGAGATATGCAACATGCTAAGAGGGAAAACGACCAATCAAGCCGCTCGGATTTTGGAGGAAATCATCGAACTTAAACGACCCGTGCCCATGAAGCGTTTCAAGAAAGGGATTGCGCATAAGAGCGGCGTGGGGCCTGCTAGGTATCCTCAAAAGGCAGCTAAAGAAATATTGAAGGTTTTGGAAGGAGCAAAACACAACGCTGAATATAAGGGACTGGATCCTGAAAATATGAAGGTAAAAGTGATCACGGCAAATTTGGGAAGAACCATCAGGGGATATATGCCTAGGGCTTATGGGAGAGCTACTCAATGGAATCAGCAGACCACCAACATCGAGATCATATTGGAGGAGATGAAGTAGATGGCGAGCGAGAGAAAATTCGTTACGGAGAATATCAGAAGGGTTCTTTTGAAGGAATTTCTCATGAAGGAAGTCGATCGGGCAGGATTCGGCGGAGTAGAAGTACAGAGAACCCCGATGGGCACGAGAGTGACGCTCATAACTGAACGACCAGGTATGGTTATCGGCAGAAGAGGTGCAGCTATCAAGAACCTCACAAAAGCGATTGAAGAGCGATTCAAGTTTGACAATCCTCAGATAGAGGTTCAGGAGGCGGAGAATCCAAGCTTGAATGCTCAAATAATGGCTGAGAAACTTGCATTTGCATTAGAACGCGGATGGCATTTTCGACGAGCAGGTCACTCCACTGTGAGAAGAATAATGGACGCTGGTGCAAGAGGATGCCAGGTAGTTATCTCTGGAAAACTTACAGGCCAGCGTCATAGAACGGAGAAATTCAAGGAAGGTTATATCAAGTTCTGTGGTGAGCCGAGATTGAAATTTATGAGAACAGGTTTTGCAGTGGCGAAATTGAAACCTGGGGTTATTGGAGTTCGCGTGGAAATAATGGATCCAAATGCAAAACTGCCAGATGAAGTTGAGGTATTGCCACCAGATAAAGCTGTAGAGAAGCTCCCAGAACTAGCCGAGGTGCTTATTCCATCTGAGGAGCAGAGTATTGGAACACCTGGAGTTAGTGCGACCGAAAATACGTCAGAAGAGAAACATGTTGACGAAGGATCTGGTGGTAGTGAGGATCATGATGTTGATGACTTGTCTGATGATGCTGAACTAGATGACGAGAATGATGAAGATGCTGGGGAGGTGTAGAATCAAATGGCGCTTCTGAGGACCTCGGAAATTAGGAAGATGAACAAAGAAGAACGAATCGCAAAACTCAGGGAATTAGAAAATGAATTGATGCACGAAAGGGGAACAGCGGCGATGGGTGGCGCACCAGCAAATCCTGGACGTATCCGAGCACTCAGGAAGAACATTGCCCGGATTCTCACCGTCCAAAGGGAGGAAGAAAAGTAATGGCCGAGATTTGCCCGGTATGTGGGTTGCCAAAAGAACTGTGCATGTGTGAGGAAATCGCAAGGGAACAACAGACGGTTAGGATCAGCACCGACAGCAGGAGATATGGGAAAACTGTCACTGTTATAGAAGGAATCGACGCGAATGATATTGATTTAGAGGATCTGGCTCGTAAGCTAAAGACAAAATGTGCTGCTGGTGGTACTACTAAAGATGGGAAAATTGAGTTGCAAGGCGATCACAAGAAAAAGGTCAAAGAGGTTCTCGAAGAAATGGGATTCAAAACTGAGGTTAGATGAGCGGTTTATGAAAAAGAGGGAGTTCATGAAAGCTGAATTTATTGGTCTAGAAGTTGAGGTTACATCATCCCATCATCCAGGTTATATTAGCATGAAAGGAAAGATCGTTGACGAAACAAAGAACACGTTTCGAATTCAGAAAAATGGGAAGGAGAAAGTGGTTCCGAAAGTCGGAAATGAATTTACATTTACTGTTGAAAATCAAAAGATAAAGATCCGTGGTGATGAAATCAGATTTAGACCAGAGGATCGTATCAAGAAAATCAGGTGAGTTTATGGATACGAATGTTAGGGATATCGGCATCGATGTAAAGCTCCCAGAAACACGGTGCAATGATGTAAATTGTCCATTTCACGGGAGACTCTCTGTAAGAGGGCAAATACTCGATGGCACGGTTGTCTCCGCAAAAATGGATAAGACGGTCGTGGTTGAGAGGGAGTATTTGCGATACATCAAGAAATACGAGCGGTATGAGAAGAGAACTAGTCGAATTTCGGCTCATTGCCCTCCATGCTTGGGAGTAAAGGTAGGCGATAAGGTAAAAATAATCGAATGCCGGCCACTGAGTAAAACAGTAGCATTTGTGGTTATCGAGAAGAGGTGATACATTTGAAGGGAATCGCGGGCAGACAGACCAGGGGAATTCAAACAGGTAGCGAGTTGGACGTCATTGATAATACCGGTGCGAAGGTTGTCTCAGTTATTGCTGTTCCGGGATATCATGGTGTGAGCAGAAGGTATCCAAGGGCGGGCATTGGCGATATTGTGATTGTTTCGGTAAAAAAAGGAACGCCTGAAATGAGGCGTCAAGTTTTGCACGCGGTAGTTGTGAGACAGAAGCGTCCTTACAGAAGACCCGATGGAACTATGGTATCTTTCGAAGACAATGCTGCGGTCATAACAACAGAAACAGGCGAAACGAAAGGAACGGACATCAAGGGACCTGTGGCGAGAGAAGCTGCCGAGCGATGGCCAAGAATTGCCGCGGTAGCATCTATGATCGTTTGAGGTGATTTCAATGATCAAAAGCACAAAAGCTAGGAAACAAAGAAAGGCGATCTACAACGCACACAACGCCAAGAGGAGAAGGATGGTGTCATCGCACCTCAGCGACTCCCTGATGAAGGAATTCAAACGAAGGTCTTTACCAGTCATTCGTGGAGATACCGTTCTCATTGTTAGAGGAGATGGAGATATTGTTGGGACTGAAGGAAAAGTAGTTGAGGTCAACACAAAGACCGGTCGAATAGTTATCGAGGGAGTTACTATCAGCAAGGCCGATGGGACGCAAGCACCTCGACCAATTCATGCTTCAAATGTCGTCATAACAAAGCTTGATCTCAGTGATCAGTGGCGCAAGCGTAAACTCGCCGTAAGCCAGGAGGGGTCGTCATGAGTAGAGATATGAAGCGTCTGACAGCACCCAGAAGTTGGCCTGTGCCAAGAAAGGAATGGCATTGGATTACTAAGCCCTCACCGGGTCCGCATTCGAAGGAAAGAAGCATGCCAATACTCATCATCATTCGGGATATGTTGAAATTGTGCGATACAGCACATGAGGCAAGACTTATTCTTTCGAATCAAGATATCTTGGTTGACGGAAGGCCCGTCAAGAACAGAAAATTCCCTGTTGGCCTTATGGACGTAATATCCCTACCGAAATTGAATCAGCATTATAGAATGATGTTGAACTCTCGTGGAAAATTCGAACTCGTCAAAATACCTGAAAATAAGGAAAAGTGGAAGCTCTGTAAGATTGAGGATAGGGTAACTGTTAAGGGAGGTAAGACGCAGCTCTGCCTTCACGACGGTCGCAGCATTCTCCTCGATAATGCGGACTACAAAACTGGCGATGTGCTGAAAATCGAAATTCCGAGCCAGAAAATACTTGATGTATATAGGCTGGCGAAGGGAAATCTTGCATATATCATTGGTGGAACTCATGTGGGCAAAATGTCAATCATCGAGGATTATGTAATAATGCGAAGTCCTACTCCAAACATCGTCAAATTCAAAGATGGTACTTCGACAACGAAGGAGAATGTATTTGTTATCGGTAATAAAGCTCCTGAAATTGACCTTCCGGAGGAGAGTGCACTATGAGTGAGATGATGAAAAAGCCCAGGATTGAGAAGGTCGTTGTGAATATTGGCGTCGGCGAGGCTGGGGAGAAACTGGTTAAGGCCCAGAGGGTTCTGGAAATGCTTACTGGGCAGAAGCCAATAGTAACTACTGCCAGGGTGACGAACAGAGACCTTGGCGTAAGAAGAGGGATGCCAATTGGTTGCAAAGTGACGCTGAGGGGAGAAAAGGCAGAAGAATTTTTGAAAAGAGCCCTCTGGATTAGAGAGAACAGAATCGCTAGTTATTCTTTCGATCCTGAAGGCAATTTCTCTTTTGGTATATCAGACTACACGGATTTTCAGGGGATGAAATATGATCCAGAAATAGGAATCTTTGGCATGGACGTCTGTGTCTCTGTGAAGCGTCCTGGGTATAGGGTATCTACAAGACGCGTTATGCCGCGCAGACTTCCAAAATCTCACCGATTAACAAGAGAAGAAGTGATAGAGTTCATTAAAGAGAAATTTGGTGCGGAGGTGATCTATTGAAACCGAAAAAGGAGTTCGGCAGGAAAAAAGGTTGCCTGCGATGTGGAAGAAAGCGCGGAATTATTCGGCGTTATGGCATGCACCTTTGCCGGCAATGTTTTAGAGAGATCGCACCTCACATTGGATTTAAGAAGTACTCTTAGGGTGATGAGTTATGCAGAACGATCCGCTTAATGACGCAATGTCGACAATAAAGAACGCGTCTCTAGTCGGCAAGAAAGAATGTATTGTTAGACCATCTTCGAAGCTAATTGGAAGAGTGCTGAAAGTCATGCAAGAGTATGGCTACATCAATCAATTTGAATTCATAGAGGATGGTAAGGCCGGTGTATTTAAAGTCACATTGCATGGAAGAATAAACAACTGCGGCGTGATAAAACCGAGATACGCCGTAAAGAGAAACGAACTAGAAAAGTTTGAAGCGAGGTATCTCCCCGCACAGGACTTCGGTGTTCTTATCTTGACTACAACAAAAGGCGTCGTCAGTCATGTTAGGGCAAAAGAGCTTGGAATTGGGGGAAAGCTACTCGCGTTTGTGTACTGAGGATGAGAATATGGCAATTACGGGCGTGGCTGAAGAAGTCGTCAAAGTTCCACCGGGTATTAAGATTGAGATGACCAATGGAATGGTAACAGTTTCCGGTCCAAAGGGAAAAGTGTCTCGACAATTGATCTATCCTCGGGTCCAGATATCGGTATCTGGAGAAGAAATATCGATAAGATGCGAACTTCCAAAAAAGAAGGAAAAGGCAGTTGTCGGTACCTTCGCAGCACACATTAGAAATATGATTGAAGGGGCACTGCACGGTTTCGAGTACAGAATGAAGATCGTTTATTCTCATTTCCCAATAAAGGTACAAGTGAAGGGCGATACCTTTATCATCGAAAACTTCCTCGGAGAAAGAACCCCAAGAAAAGCAAAGATCTTGGGCGAGACAAAAGTTAGCATCAAAGGAAATGAGGTTATTCTTACTGGAGCAGACATTGAAGCGGTTTCTCAGACCGCCGCGAATATTGAGCATGCAACAGCAATAAAGGGGTATGATACAAGGGTATTCCAGGACGGCATCTATATTATTGATAAAGCGAGGAGGATGAGTCAATGACCAAACATCCAAAGGCGATCAATGATATTTCCGAGCTTCCATATTACAAGGAGGAGTATGCGGCCGAACTCGGAGAAATGGGCATCCATACACCTTCAGAACTCCTAAGGGCGCTACGTGACGAAGTGCGCAAACAAGAGATCATCGACCGCTTAAAGGGTGTCGGACCCAAGATCGCCGATCACTGGTTAGAAGTTCTTGGAGCTAGTGCTATCGTTGATGAATCGTCTCAGATCTACGTTGGAGAGGACAAAGAAAGTGGGGAGAGATCAAAGGAGGATGCTGGGGCGGAGGTCTCTGAGGGCGAAGGGGTTGTAGAGGAAGAAGCTGATAAAGTAGTTATCGAAGAGTCAGTGGAACCAAAAATGGCAACCGAAGTTGTTGAAAAGGGTGGATATATAGTCAAACAAAAACCCGTGCTCGATTCTGGTGTGAAGAAGTTACTTTCCTTGAGAAAAGAAATTGCAGAAAGACGACCCTCATTCTTTAGGCAGGAATGGTTTAGGTACAAGAGATTGGGAAAGAAATGGAGAAAACCGCGTGGCTTGCACAGCAAAATGCGAAGGCATTACAAATACAGACCCCCTGTTGTGTCGATTGGATATAGAGGTCCGAAAGAAGTGAGAGGTCTGCACCCATCGGGCTATGAGGAGATCCTAGTATACAACCTCTCGCAGCTGGAGGGACTCGATCCGAAGAAACAAGCCATCAGAATCGGGAGTACAGTGGGGTACAAAAAGCGCATGCAAATTGAAAGCAAAGCTGATCAATTGGGTATCAGAGTTCTTAACAGGACGGGATGATATGAACTTGAGAAATCAGAGACGGATTGCCGCGAAAATCCTTGGCTGTGGTATTAATAGGGTTTGGATCGATCCTAACCGAATCGAGGATCTTGCCGATGCTATCACAAGAGCTGATATTCGAACTGCTATCGATTCAGGCGCCATCATTGCTCTGCCAAAGAAGGGCATTTCGCGCGCCAGGATTAGATATAGAATCACACAAAAAAAGAAGGGAAGGAGGAGGGGACCTGGAAGCAGGAAGGGTAGCAGTGGGGCAAGGACGCCTGAAAAGAAGCGATGGATTCGGACGATTAGACCAATCAGAGAAACACTTAGACAGCTGAAAGATGAGGGTAAGATTAGTCGTGATGTTTATAGAGAGTTCTATCTCAAAGCAAAAGGCGGAATGTTTAAGAGTAAAGCTCACCTGATCGCTCACCTTAAGATGGAAGGCCACATCAAGGAGGGAAACTGATGGCTCATGGTCCCCGTTATAAGGTTCAATTTCGCAGGAGGCGTGAGGGAAGGACGGACTACAGGCAACGCGCACGGCTGCTTAGAGCAGGGGCACCAAGAGCTGTTGTTAGAATTTCCCTAAGAAATACGTGTGTGCAATTTATTGACTACGATCCAGTAGGCGACCAGGTTGTTGCGCAAGCTCATTCAAAGGAACTTGTGAAGCTTGGTTGGAACTTTTCGCTTGGTAATACACCCGCTGCGTATCTTACGGGATATCTTGCGGGAATAAGAGCCAAAAGGAAAGGCGTTGAGAAGGCAGTTCTGGACATAGGTCTAAGGAATCCGGCACGCGGTGCCTCATGCTTTGCAGCGCTGAAGGGAATTATTGACGCGGGAATAGAAGTTCCCCATGGGGCTGAGGTGATCCCCTCCGATGAGAGGATACATGGAAAACACATACGTGAGGACATGGGGCAGGTTGTTGAGGAGATTAAGAGGAAGGTGGAGGTGCAGTAAATGGAATGGACGCCAAAGACAAAGCTCGGAAAGATGGTGGTGAAGGGTGAGATCACCTCGATGAGCGACGCACTTGCAACGAAACTCCCTCTACGGGAACCTGAAATAGTTGATGTCTTGCTACCAGACTTGAAAGATGAAGTTATCGACGTTAACATGGTGCAGCGCATGACGGACTCTGGCAGACGAGTCAAATTTGCGATAACCGTTGTCGTCGGAAATTCCGATGGTTTTGTAGGGATTGGAAGGGCAAAAGGGAAGGAAGTCGGACCTGCCATAAGAAAAGCAATCGACAATGCGAAGCTTAACATCATTGAAATAAAAAGAGGTTGCGGCTCTTGGGAATGCGGTTGTGGTACACCACACTCATTGCCATTCATGGTTGTTGGTAAGGCTGGGTCGGTTGAGGTGGCATTCAAGCCTGCTCCCCGTGGCGTGTCCCTTGCTGTTGGGGATGTTGCGAAGATAATCTTACAGTTGGCGGGCATCAAGGATGCCTGGGGATTTGCGAGAGGTCATACAAAGACAACGGTCAATTACGCACTAGCAACTTTTGATGCTCTCCAGAAGACCTCAGTTCTGAGAATCACAGAGGAACAGGAGACTAGATTGAAGATCATGAGCGGTCCAGCTAGAGTTCATTTTTCGGAACAGGAAGTGAACTTAAATAAGCAGGATTTGACAACAAAGCAGGAGGGATGAGGTGGTGGCTTACGCTGTTATAAGGGTAAGAGGGCATGGCGGCGTGAAGAAGGAAATTGAAGATACAATGCGCATGCTGAATCTTACTCGCCCCAATCACTGTGTTGTTGTAACCGAGACAGACAGCATCAGAGGCATGTTGCAGAAGGCTAAGGACTACATTACCTGGGGTGAAATCAGCGAGGAAACTCTTGCGAGAATGATAAAATTCAGGGGCCGATTGATAGGCGACAAACCTATTGATGATTCTTATGTGCAAGAACACACTAATTTTACATCGATCATCTCATTTGCAAGAAGCGTTGCAAAGGATGAAACGAAGTATGCAGATTTGCCCAATGTGAAACCCTTATTCCGGCTTAGTCCTCCAAGAAAAGGATACGGAGGAAATAAGCGATCCTTTGTTAGTGGCGGTGCGCTTGGATACCGCGGTGAGAAAATAAACGAACTCATAGAAAGAATGCTGTAGGTGGTGAGCGATGCCGAGCAAAACTAAGAAATTCAGAGGAAGTCGCACACACGGTCGTGGAAAGAAGGCGGGGCGTGGAGCTGGGCTTCAGGGTGGACGTGGAAATGCTGGGCTCCACAAGCACAAAGTGATGTATATGCTGAAATACGATCCAGATCATTTCGGAAGGCACGGATTCAAGCGCCCCCAGAGTGTTGTCGGAGCGAAGATTACGATGAACGTAGGTGAAATCCAGGAGAATCTGCAGAGACTCATTGCTGATGGATTTGCTGAGAATAAAGATGGAAAAATTATTTTGGATCTCACTAAAATGGGCGTGGACAAGCTGTTGGGATCTGGAAATATCGCTGAACCCGTTCACATCATAGTGGAAGATTGTTCATCGTTGGCTCGGGAAAAGGTCGAGGCTGCTGGCGGGGCAATTGTCCAGCCTTGAGATTGTTCTGTGATGGACATGGCAGAAGGGGAAAAGAGCAGACTTTACAAGCTTAAACCCCTGACAGACAGGTTGCCTGCGGTATCTAGACCCGAAGGCCATGTTCATTTCCGAACAAAAATGATGTGGGTTGTCCTCATTCTTGTTTTTTATTTCGTAATGACAAATGTTTACATATATGGTCTGGACAAAGCCCAAACAATAGACCTTTTTGCCCAGTACAGGGCGATATTAGCTGGCGCTCAAGGATCGCTCATGCATCTAGGTATTGGGCCAATAGTTACTGGCTCGATCATCATGCAACTGTTTGTTGGTGCAAAGATCATAAAGTTAGATCTCCGCAATGATGAAGATAAGGCTGTATATCAGAGCACGCAAAAATTCTTAGTCATCATAATGATCATTGTTGAGGCGGTTCCGCAGGTATTCGGCTATCTGGTACCTTCAGATACATTTGTTCACAATCTGGAGGGAATCTTCGGAACAAGCGGAATAGTCAATGGGCTCAATTTCGCAAGGTTCATCATCATACTTCAGCTCTTTATTGGTTCCTATCTTGTCTTCTTAATGGATGAGGTTGTCTCGAAATGGGGGATTGGCAGCGGAATTTCCCTATTCATCGCGGCAGGAGTAGCTGAGGCAATCTTTACGGGAACAGTTAACTGGCAACCGGTCGATCCTAATCTTCCCTTGAGTGCTAGCAATCCTCCAGCAGGAACTATCCCCAAAACGTTCTATATTTTGCAGACAACTTCTGCTGCTGGGCTGGCCGGTGGGGGATATGAAAGGATTCTCCTTCAAAATCCCAATCCTATGATCGCGCTCATAGGTACCGTTGCAATCTTCCTCTTTGTCGCTTATGTTGAGTCGACACGCATTGAACTCCCCTTAGCTCACGGAGCAGCGAGGGGTGCTCGAGGCAGATACCCAATTAAGCTCATTTACGCCTCGAACATTCCCGTTATCCTTATGGCAGCTCTATTGGCCAACGTCAGCATGTTTTCCATGCTCTTATGGAATAATCCCACTCTCAGAGATTTGCCATTAATTGGTGGCCAATGGTGGATCGGCTATTATGAACCAGGAAGCACGCAACCATCGGGGGGACTTGCTTGGTATCTCTCCACGCCCCGTGGTCTTGCTGATTGGCTGCTGCCTCTGCTCAGTCCTGATAAGTACGGTGATTTAGCAGCTGGTCATAATAGCGTTCAGGTTTTGTTGCATGTCTTTGCTTACCTTGGCGTCATGGTCGTCGGATCGATAATCTTCGCGAAATTCTGGATCGAGACGACAAATATGGGTCCTGAAGCAGTTGCAAGACAAATCGAATCTAGTGGTCTTCAGATTCCCGGTTTCAGAAGGGATCCTAGGGTTCTGAGACGCGTACTGGAAAGATACATTCCCGTAGTGACCATACTCAGTGGTGCTATTGTCGGCGCACTGGCTGCGATAGCAGACCTTATAGGAACCGTTGGAAACGCCAGCGGTACTGGGGTTCTTCTCGCCGTAGGAATTTTGATACAGTTCTACGAAGCTATAGGGAGAGAACAAATGATGGAGATGCATCCAGTATTGAGACAATTCTTTGGAGGTGAATAGCGTTGGCAAATCCCGATCGCAAAAAGAGCAGTACATCACGGATCACCACGATGTTAGTTTTTATTATCGCCCTGTTTATTCTATTTGATCCTACTTTGAGAAACGGCCTCGGTCAGCTTGTTGGGTATGGTCTGCAGCCGATCATCGGGTTTGGTGGAAAATATCCTGTTGCAACACTCTTTCTAGCAGGCATAGTGATGACAGGCTTGACAGTAATTATAAGACACTTTACGGTAGATTATATCGAACAAGTAAAGAGTCAAAAAATCGTTTCTGCTTTCAATAAAGAATTCAGGCAGGCAAGACTTGAAAACAATACATACAAGATCAAGAAACTCACAGAACAACAGCCAAAAATCCTTGAGAAGTCGATGCAAGTTTCATCATCTCAGATGAAACTCCTTCCTATTACAATGATTATCGTTGTACCCATATTTGCATGGCTTTCTATTTTCATGATCGAAATCGGTTCGGCTTATTTTGCGGTTCCGTGGTCGCACAATGCAAATTTGAATGCTGTGTATGTATTGCCAAGCTGGATCCTGCTTTATTCATTGATAAGTCTGCCGTTTGGGCAGGTGCTTGCGCGTGTGCTACGCTTTTTTGCATTCAAGAAAAGATTGAACCAGCTAAAGGCCGGTGGAGAATGAGAATCACGATTAGTGGCCCCCCCGGCTCTGGAAAAACAACGGTCTGTCGACAATTAGCGGAAAAATTAAGTCTGAACTATATCGTGGCCGGCTCGATTTTCCGAAAGATGGCTTCAGAGAGAGGCGTTTCTCTGGAGGATTTCGGAAAAATCGCCAGCGAGGACAGCTCTATCGATCGCATGCTTGACGAAGAGATCTTGAAGATAGCCCGAGAGAATGATCACATCATACTCGAAGGTCGTCTGACCGGATATCTCATGCATAAAAATGGGATTGATGCTTTCAAGATCTACCTGGATGCGGATTTTGAAGAGAGGGCGAGGCGTGCATCAAAGAGAGATGGGATCGATCTTGCTGAAGCAAGAGCTTCCATTGCGGAGAGGGAGCGCTGCGAACTCAAGAGATATGAGCAATATTATGGTTTCAGCTTTGAAGACAGAAATTTTTATGATTTTGTTATCGATACGACAAGCCTTTCGCCTGATGAGGTCGTTTCTAGAATTCTCAGAGCGATGGAGGAAAAGGGTTGTCGAAAATACTGATTAGGGAGGAATATTTTTCTACTGAGAGGTGGGGGAAACCGCCATCAGAACGAACAGTTGAAGAACTATTGGAAGCTGGTTTGATCAATCTCGATAAACCGCCTGGACCAACATCTCATCAGGTGACGGCTTGGGTGAGGGATATTCTGGGGGTCGAGAAAATTGCCCATGGTGGTACTCTAGACCCAAATGTGAGTGGCGTGCTTCCAATAGCAACTGGAAAAGCTGTGCGTGCAATCGATCTTACGCTAAAATCCGATAAAGAATATGTATGTTTTATGAAGTTACATAGGGAAAAAAAGGAAAGTGATGTGGCAAGAATCTTGATGAGCTTTGTTGGCGACATTTACCAGATTCCGCCGGTAAGATCTGCAGTGAAGCGCCAATTGCGAGTAAGGAAAATACACGAAATTAGAATACTCGAGATTAGGGGAAGGGACGTTTTATTTAGAATCTCATGCGATGCTGGAACTTATATCAGAACTCTCTGTTATGATGTTGGTGAAGCTCTTGGAGTCGGAGCGCACATGGAGGAATTAAGGCGCGTTCGCTCTGGCAATTTGAAGGAGGAGGACTCTTGCAAACTCCAGGACATCAAAGATGCGTGGGTATTTTGGAAAGAAGATGGGAATGAATTTATGATTAAAAAAATCATCATGCCTTTTGAAAAATTATTTGATAGCATCCCTAAGATTTATGTGAAAGATAGCGCAGTAGACGCAATCTGTCACGGTGCTGACCTGGCCGTGGTTGGAATCACGCGTATTGAAGATACGATCCTGAAAGGAAGCAACGTTGCGATATTTACGGAAAAGGAAGAGGTTGTTGCACTTGCGACGGCTCTAATGAATGCAGAACGAATGCTCGTGGCAAAAGATGGCATTGCTGCGAAGACCATTCGGGTATTCATGAAGCCAGGTACCTATCCAAAAATGTGGTAATTTCTTGTTTACAAGTAATCGAGCAGTGAAATATGCTTTTTCATGAGAGGTCTAGAGGTGATTCGTATTATTTTTTTGGATTTCTCCTGCTAGTCTTCTTACATGCCCATGATGGGTAAGCACAAGTGTTGAGTTGCATTTTTCAGCGAACGAAATGAGTTCTTCGAAGTCAGCGTGATCCAAGAGTGGAAATGCAGCATCGAGTTGCATCCTTACTTTGAAGAAAGGATCAACGGCAGCACCGGAAGCAGTGGCAAATTTATACTTCTTGTTTTGTATTTTTTAATAAAGTCCCTGCGGAGATAACTGGTAGGATAAATCATCACTTTAGAGAATCTTGGTTTCTTGATTTTATAGGAGAAATTAGAAGAGGACTCTCTTAAGACTTCCATTATAACTCCAATTGATTCATGCACATAGGGCGAATAAGCCCAAAGGATCGATATGAGTCCTTGCGCATTGCCGAGCGAATATGCAAAAAGATCACTGAAAAACCATCAGCAAGAGTTTCTTCTACCCAGTCCCGAATTTGATGCACAACGTCTTCGGTTTTCGGAAAAATGAACCCAGGAGTTCCATATGGTGCTTCAATTATCAAAATATCTGCATGAATAGGCTTGGCCGATTCGATTTCGAATCTCTTTCTTGTGGTGAAATCTCCGGTGTGGAGCACGCGTTTCTCATTGTTTATCAGGACCATCGAGGCGCCTGGCACACGCCCTGAATTTGAAATTTTGACTCTCCAATCGCTGTAAATATCAATGACTTGCTTTGCCCTAACCCTTGCGAGACGAGCTGCAAGCTCTGTGCAAATCGCCATAGATCATATGAACCTCTTTGGTAGGTGGTCTGTATGAGCATGTTTAACACGGGAAGTTCCATTTGAGGTCAAGATTTGCTGGTCTGGGTAACAAATAGATTGTAGCTTAATTTCAATGCCATTTCTTCTTATCTTGTGATTTCTTAGCATACCGTCCACATCTGCTAGTGCGGCGTTTCATCAAATAATAGCATTGATGCGCGGCTTGCAAAATTTGCAAAATTTATTTATTGATTTGTAATGGATTTGGGAATATTAGTGTACAAATATAAGCACAAAAGATACAAATAGGTCATTAATTATCACTAATGAGCATGAAAGACAGAAGGTATTTCCTTTGGTACGAAACAAAATGGGCGATCGCTGAAGATAAGTGTAGCATTTCAGGATGGAATCGTTGCTAATCCCACATCTGTGTTCTTATCGATGCGAAAACACTTTCCTGGTGAATGTTTTATTTTGGAGTCAGTGGAAGGTACGGTGAAGACTGCTAGGTATTCATTTATCGGGGCATGTCCGATTTCTACATTTAAATCGAAATCTAACAGAATCTGGATCGATGATGAATGTTTTTATGTCAAAGATCCTTATGAAGCCATGAAAAAATGGTTTTACTCGTTCGATTGTGGTCTCTCGCAGCTCGCACCATATTCAGGTGGAGCAGTCGGATATTTTTCCTACGAATTCGCAAGGCATTTTGAAAATATCAAAGGCTTTAAACAGGGAAACGAGTATGATGCACCTGAAGCGTACTTCTTGATACCAACGCATCTCGTTTGCATCGACCACTTGCACAATCGAACATTTTTCATTTCATATGGTTCACTGCATGAATTGCATGAATGTGCGAAGGCGGCTGAAACATGTAGTCTCGCACCAGTTAGACTGGGCACAGTTGTCTCAGAACCCAACCAGCAAATTTACGAGGAAATTGTTCATAAAGCCAAGGAATACATAGTGCAAGGAGATATATTCCAGGTCGTTATTTCACGAAGGATTGAGTTTGATTTTGAAGGCGATTCTTTATCGATGTATCTCGCACTGCGGAAGATAAACCCCTCCCCATATTTATTTCTCATCGACTTCAAAGGGATCAAATTGATAGGTTCTTCGCCGGAAATGCTCGTGAGGATGGAGGGTAAAAAACTCACTACGAGGCCGATCGCTGGCACACGTCGGAGAGATCCTGATAGGGAAGAGGACGAGAAACTCAAGATTGAAATGCTGCTGGATGAAAAAGAGAGATCGGAACACATTATGCTTGTTGATCTAGCGCGAAACGATCTTGGAAAGGTCTCCAAGCCTGGAACTGTGAAAGCGACCGAACTCTTGGAAATTGAAAAATATTCGCACGTCCAGCATATCGTTTCGAATATTGAGAGCGAATTGAGAGATGACTGCGACGCATTTGACGTGTTGAAGAGCTGTTTTCCAGCAGGCACCGTAACAGGAGCTCCAAAGATCCGCGCGATGGAAATAATATCTGAACTTGAAAGAGTGCCAAGGGGACCGTATGCTGGTGCGGTGGGTTATTTTGATTTCAATGGTTGCATGGACTTTGCCATTACTATAAGGTCGATCGTTGTCTCAGATGGGAAGGCAAGAATTCAGGCAGGAGCTGGAATCGTTGCAGATTCGATTCCAACCTTAGAATATCATGAAACAGAACAGAAAATGAAAGCGATGATCACGGCAATTTCCTCGATTTCACAAAGGGAGCGTGCATAATATGGTAAGGATTCTCGTTGTTGACAATTATGACTCATTTGTATACAATATCACCCAGTATATGAGCGAATTGGGCGCAAATGTTGTTGTTTTGAGAAATGATGTGTTGGGGTTAGAGGAACGCATCGAAGATTTCGATGGCATCATTATATCTCCAGGTCCAGGTCATCCAAGAGAATCAAAAGGAAGCCTGAAAATCGTTGCAAATTCAGGAATCGCTTTACCTTTGCTCGGCATTTGTTTGGGTCATCAGGTAATTGCATATCTACATGGTGCCGAAATCGTCAAAGGAAAATTGCCCGTTCATGGTAAGCTTTCAGAAATCCGTCATTTTGGTTCTTCCATTTTCGATGGCATTCCTCGGTCATTCAAGGCAACTCGATATCATTCCTTAGTTGTCGATCCCGATACGTTGCCAGACTCGTTGCAAGTCATTGCCGTAAGTGAAGCCCAGGAAATAATGGCCCTTGAAGTTTTAGACAGACCGATGTTTGGACTTCAATTTCATCCAGAATCCATATTGACTTCTTTTGGACGTCAAATATTCTCGAATTTCTTGCGGATGTGCAGAAAATGATTCGAGATGCAATTAAACAGGTGATTAGTGGCCAAGATCTCACGTACCAGCAATCAAAGTCTATAATGCATGACATATTATTTGGCAGAGTGACGCCTGGTCAAATTGGAGCTCTGATTATGGGACTGGAAATGAAGGGCGCAAGAGAGGAGGAACTATTGGGTTTTGTTTCAGAGATGATGGAAAATGTCATTAAGATAGCTTCACCCAATGGAACCATCGATCTCTGCGGAACAGGCGGTGATGGTTTAGGAACGTTCAACATAAGTACGGTCGCCTCGATCGTTGTTGCATCTTGCGGCATACCTGTGGCGAAGCACAGCAATAATTCCGTTTCGGGCGTGTGTGGCTCTGCAGATGTTCTTGGTGCAATAGGAATTCCCTATGACATGGATCCCCCTGACGTTGAGAGATGTCTCTTTGATGCAGGAATTGGATTCTTGTATGCGCCAAAATTTCATCCCCTTATGAAAAAAGTCAGTCCCATAAGAAAGGAGCTCGGGGTTCGGTCATTCTTTAATCTTCTCGGACCCCTTGCAAGTCCCGTTAATGCTCGTTACCGTTTGCTCGGTGTATATGATCCCCATATCGCTGCTCGGATGGCCAGATTGCTCAAATCTTTAGGCGTTGAACACGCATTAGTTGCTCATGGTTCTGGTCTTGATGAAATAACCAACACTGGCGAAACGATGATCGTGGAACTGAACCAAGATAGAATATTCGAATATGTGATTGAACCAGAAATGTTTGGAATGGATCGCGTCGATCCACGAGAGACTGCCGGTGGGGACGCATTTGACAATGCAAGGATCTTGCTCTCGGCACTTCATGGACATCGAGGTCCAAAACTCGATCTCGTCTTGCTCAATGCAGGTGCAGCGATTTATGCGGCAAATCGTGCTGAAAGTATCGAAGACGGTGTTTGCATCGCTAAGAAAGCAGTTGAAAGCGGAAAATCTCTGCAATCGCTGAGGAATTTATATCATCTTGCTAATGAGCTTGAAGCAGAGCGGCAGCTTCGCATAAGCGTTTCTACTTTAATGGAGAGATCACGTATCTACCTCAGAGAACTGTCATCAAGATATAGAGAGATTGCCGATCTATTGATTGAAAGAATAAAGACGAAAGAAAAAGGTCGGGAGCTATTAGGCAATCTCGACGGGGATATACTCAACGAAACGAATGCCTTAACTATTATTGCGCTTAAGAAAATGCTGAAGATCACTTCTGAAGATCCTGCTTTTCCTGCAGGTGAACACGATCGTCTTTCGCGAAGTTCAAAGAAACTATCTGAATCTATAACCAACGCACCCGGTCTTGCTATAATAGGTGAGTTTAAGAACCGCATCCCTTCCGCTCGGGAGATGTACGTTCCGCCTCCACCATCTTTAATTGCGAGCTCATACCAATCACTAGGGTTGCAGGGAATGTCCGTCGTTGTTGAGGAGCATTTTTTTGCAGGGAGTTTGCAGCTTTTCGAGTTCTTTCGCAATAAAGTCAAGCTACCGCTGATCTATAAGGATTTTGTCGTGTCAAAAGAACAGATTGGAACGGCCGCAAACGTAGGCGCTGATTCGGTATTGATAATTTCGAAATTGCTGAATCGCGAAGCATTGGAGGAAATGATTGATGAAAGCATTAATCTCGGCATCGAACCTTTGGTCGAAGTGCATGACCGCAAAGATGTTGATAAAGTCTCCTCCTGTTCCAATTTTTGTCAGCTCAAACTCATTGGGATCAACTCAAGAGACTTGCGAACATTGGAAACCGATCTCTCCGTTCTCAGCAAAATCAAAGATCTCATTCCTCATGACAAGATCCTGATAGCGGAGAGCGGTGTGACTCATGCTAATGATTTGATGATGTTAGCGGGGTTTGATGCAGTGCTCGTGGGCTCCTTTATCCTCACTTCCGTAAATCCCGTGAATGAAGTACAAAAAATCATTGCAAAGGCGAGGAGGATTAGACGTTGAAAATCAAGATCTGTGGTATAACTAATGCGTCTGATGCAATCATGTGCGAAGATCTTGGGGCGGACGCTCTCGGCTTCGTTCACTTTCCTAGCTCTATAAGAAGTCTCTCTCTCAGGTGCATTCGCGAAATTGTATCAACTGTTGGGCCATTTACAAAAAAAGTTTTAGTTTGTTCTCCTGCAGACACTGAAGAGGCGATAAAATTCG
Source organism: Methanomassiliicoccales archaeon (assembly GCA_038850735.1). Lineage (NCBI taxonomy): Archaea > Methanobacteriati > Thermoplasmatota > Thermoplasmata > Methanomassiliicoccales > Methanomassiliicoccales archaeon. Next base: position 217,185 of record JAWCLO010000001.1, on the reverse strand, counting down.
TCAAGGCTGCGAACGTCGATGTTATCCAACTCTACAACCTCGATTGTGAAGAGATCGAAAGCATCAGATCTCATGGCATAGCAGTTATTCGGGCAGTGAAGCCGACCGATGAGGAAATCTATGAATTTTTGGAAGTTGCAGATGCGCTTTTGTTCGATAGTCCAGTTCCTGGGTCGGGCAGGGCTCACGACTACAGCGCGATACCTTTGAAACTATGTCGCAGGGCTATAATTGCTGGGGGACTTGGCATCGAGAATGTAGATCTCGTGAGATCCATGAGACCTTACGCTGTTGATGTGTCCTCTGGCGTCGAAAAATCTGTTGGTCGAAAAGATCAAACCTTGGTCTCGGAGTTTATTAGGAGGTGTAGATCCTGTTAGAATCGCCTTATTTTGGGCGATTTGGTGGAACTTATGTTCCAGAAATTCTTATACACGCTCTGAAAGAACTCGAGTGCCAATATAATCGCATAAGAAATGAAAGTGCTTTTAAGGATGAGCTGGATACTCTTTTGAGCGAGTACGCAGGAAGACCAACCCCACTTTACTTTGCCAAGAGATTTTCAGAAAAATGCGGTTCTAAGATATTTTTGAAGCGTGAGGATCTGGCACACACAGGATCTCATAAGATTAATAATGCTCTGGGTCAGGCACTGCTTGCAAAATGGATGGGTAAGGAGAGAATTATTGCGGAGACTGGTGCAGGCCAGCATGGGGTAGCGGTTGCAACCGCGTGTGCACTTCTTGGATTGAAATGCGAGATTTATATGGGCGAAACTGATGTCGAAAGACAGAAGCTCAATTGTTTTAGAATGAAGCTGCTTGGCGCGAGAATAAATGTTGTGAGATCAGGATCAAGAACGCTCAAGGATGCCATTAATGAGGCGATGCGGGATTTCACCGCATCAAGCGATTACACACATTATATTATAGGTAGCGTAGTTGGCCCGCATCCCTATCCCTTGATCGTTCGTAATTTTCAGTCTGTGATAGGAAGAGAGGCAAAAATGCAGATAATGCAACATGCTGGCAAGTTGCCCGACATGCTCATTGCGTGCGTAGGGGGAGGAAGCAATGCTATTGGGCTTTTCCATCCTTTTTTATCAGACACTTCTGTAAAGATGTTCGGCGTCGAAGCAGGCGGAAAGGGAATATTGTCGGGAATGCACGCATCGAGTCTCACTGCTGGCGTCGAAGGAATTTTGCACGGAGCCCGCACAATGATCCTCCAAGATGAAGATGGTCAGATCAAAGAGACGCACTCAATCGCTGCTGGCTTGGATTACCCAGGCGTAGGACCTGAACATGCGTATTTGAAGTCAATTGGGAGAGTTAATTACGTTTCCATTGAGGATCAAGAGGCATTGGAGGGATTTCGATTGCTGTCGAAATTGGAAGGCATAATTCCAGCACTGGAGAGCGCTCACGCTATTGCCTTTGCAAGTCGTCTCTCAAGAAATCTGCCAAAGGATCGAATTATAATTGTCAATCTTTCAGGAAGAGGTGACAAAGACGTGGCCCACGTCGCAGGAGAGGAAGGGTTTGCATGAGCAGGATCTCATCTCTTTTCAGTGTTCTCAAACATCGGGGATCTGGTGCATTTGTTCCTTATATTTGTGCTGGTGACCCATCTTTGTCCTTCTCGGAGCGCCTTGGAAAAACTTTAATCGAGGCTGGTGCCGACATGATCGAAATCGGAATACCGTTTTCCGATCCAATAGCCGACGGACCGATCATACAGGGTGCAATGAAAAGATCATTGTCAAGAGGATTCAAAACGGACCATCTTTTCCAGCTTGTGAATAGACTGAGGGGAGTAGCTGAAGACAGGCCGATAATCGTAATGAGTTACATGAACCCGATTTTTCGATACGGAATTCAAAGATTCTGTGAATCTGTATTCTCTGCTGGAACTGACGGGCTCCTGATAGTCGACCTTCCACTGGAGGAATCAGTTGTTATCGACGACATTGCAAAGAGTGTCGGTCTTGAAATGATAAGGATCGTTTCGTCCTCGTCCTCAATGGATCGCATTGCTGAGATTGTTCATGCGAGCTCAGGTTTCATTTATATGGTGTCCGTGCCCGGCGTAACTGGACCAAAGAGGAGATTCCCAAGGAGTGCATTCACGTTCCTAAAATTGATCAAAAGTCATACTAACTTACCCGTCCTTTTGGGTTTTGGAGTATCGAATCCTCAACAAGCGAGAATGGCAGTTCTTTCAGGTGCAGAAGGTGTGGTTGAAGGCTCCCATATAATAGAAATATACACCAGCAATGATGACACCGAGGAAGCTCTACGAAGCATCGCAAACCATGTGTGTGAGATGAAGATGGCAATGATGCTTTCTCAGTATTGATTGTCATATTTTCTAGCCAAGCAACCAATTTTTCTGCTTAAATACTCATATCGACAAAGAAAATCGTAATAGGTAATAAAAGGCACCCCGTCAGCTGGACTCTCCTGATATTGAGCAAAGGTGCTAGTAGTCCCAGACAAGTTGCCGTTGCGAGTACTAGAGCACCGTTCAGGCCAGTCAATAGTACGACAAGGAGAACAATCAGGATGAGAATCAATTTATTAGTTTTATCCAAGTCTATTTTTTCAAACTTTCTTGTGATGAGCTTTCCAAAGATCAATGTCGATACAAAACCAATCGCAGATGAAACGAATCCTGAGAACAATAGTAGCAGAAAAATCTGAAAGGAATTAATTGCAGGAAGAGGACTAGAGTCAAATTGGAGGATTTCTTCGATAGCGAGCATAACCCCGCTTCTTCCCTTTCCTATAGAGAATAATGCAACAAGATTGAAGAGTGTGGCTGATGTTCCCAATGCAGAAACCATTGTGATAAATTCCCTTGAAGAAAGAAGCACGTCATTTCTTTTCTTCCGGCGAACTAGGTTTGCGAGCACTGCTCCTGTCGTTGGCGTAATACCAGGAATCCAACCAACTATTATGCCGATGACCGCGCCTTTCGTAGCGGAGCCATAGCTCACCTCTTCTTTTCTGCATATGTAATCTTGCTGAGGAATTGTAGAGCGACCTAATGAGAGAATCAGCGATGGAACTCCAAAAAGACCACTTAGAAGAGGGAACAAGAGGTCCATACCTCCATATGGGAATAATGGATAAGTTGGCAAGTTACCATTCATAACAACATATCCAAGAATGCCCGACGAAAGAAAGAGGATGAAGGCTATCAATTTCTTTTTTGCATAATGCCTTTTGAATTTCCATCTGCCCTTAAGAGTCGCAAAACCTTCATTGATACCACGTGTGGGAATTATTTCCCAATAGCCAAAGGGAGTGTGCAACATATAACTCCTTAAATTCTTTTTCAAAATTCTTCCAGAGACCAAGACATCACTATTATCGCTCGGAATTACCTTATTAATGTAAATGGTGCATGGGTTGTAATCAATAGAGCCAGAGCGTACGTCGATTATTGCGGAACTACCTTTTTCATCTTTTTCTGACAGGACAAGAAGCGCTATGACAGAAATTAGAAAAAAAGGTATTATCGGTTTGAAATGCTCATATACCTTTAATGGCTCCCCCATCAAAAGATAAAGTGGGTAAGCTAGAAGAATGGCAAGGAAAGTGCCGATGAGTCCTCCTTTGGCTGCGCAATATAAAGCCTCAATTCCCTTTCCTGAAAGCAGCAGTCTATGTCCCGGGAGAACAGAAAGGCAATCGGGATCTCCTGGCGCGCCGAAGAAAATCGATGGTATTATATCAAGAAATGAGTGAACTACTGCAGCAGATATGATCATGGAAGAGATGAGGACAGGAGTAATTTCGTTATCCGGTATCCATTTCATTTCATTGATAAAGCCGGCAACCCAAGGGTGCAGTTGTATTAAGATCGCACAGAGGGTGTTTACATGAATACCAGGAGCAATCCCACTAAATATCCCCAGAAAACTCCCAAGGATGATGAAGGGAATAATATAAATTAGAAATTCTACTTCCACAAGGAGTTCAAATCGTACAATGCTGTCATATGTTCATTCCATTACAATTATGCTAATTGTCTTCAAATGGGCATGATGTTCTTAGCATAATCAACGTCCTTTGATTTTGCTGAGATATGCAGACATTTTAATTAAATGACCGTGAGATTACCCTGCGACATGAAAGTGATTGAAGCATTGAGTCTTACGAAAAAATATGGAACGTTGACGGCCGTTGATGGGGTTAGCTTTTATATTAACGAAGGCGAGTGCTATGGATTTCTCGGTCCGAATGGTGCTGGCAAGACCACGGTAATGAAAATGATTTACTGCTCCTCTCCAATTACATCTGGTAAATTATCTGTTATGGGATTGGACGTTGAACAGAAACCAAGGGAAGTAAAGGCTCTGATAGGTGTAGCACCCCAGGAAAACAATTTAGATCCAGATTTTACGGTCCTCAAGAATCTTACTGTTTACGCAAGATACTTTGGAATAGAAAAAAAGGTGGCTGAAAAGCGAGCGGTAGAATTGCTTGAATTCATGCAACTCCAGGAAAAGGCGAATGTATTGATAACTGAGCTGTCTGGAGGTATGAAAAGACGTCTCATCATCGCGAGGGCATTGATAAATGATCCTAGAATTTTGATTCTAGACGAACCCACGACAGGTCTCGACCCTCAGGCACGGCATCTTATATGGGATAAAATCAGGGAATTAAGAAAATCAGGAGTCACGGTTGTTTTAACTACCCACTATATGGATGAGGCAGAGCGGCTCTGTGACCGCCTCTTAATCATGGATCGCGGCCGAATACTCACTGAGGGTAGGCCAGCAGATTTGATCGTTAAGTTTTCCTATGGTAGCGTCGTAGAAATCGTTGAGCCACCTGTTGGGCTGGAAGATTATTTGCAGTCTCGCGGGATTTCTTTTGAAAGAGGTTTGGATCGAATTTACGCATATACTAATTCTCCTCAAGAGCTCCTTGCTCCTCTTCGTAATCATTTTCAACTGAACCATACGGTGATAAGAAATTCAACATTGGAGGATGTTTTCTTAAAACTCACTGGAAGGGGGTTGAGAGATTGAGTATTCTTTCAAACATTACAAGAAGATCTATCATGGTCTGGAGAAGGAATCGGGACGTATTCTTTACCACATGGAAGACAAATTTTCTGCCCCCTTTCCTTGAGCCAATTCTATATTTGGTAGCGATGGGTCTGGGTTTCGGGATATTGATCGGGAAAGTGGAATATGAGGGGATAATGGTTGAATATGCAATGTTCTTAGCCCCAGGTCTCGTAGCAATTTCCTCGATGTACTCAGCATTTTTTGAATGCACTTACGGTTCGTATGTGAGAATGCATTATCAGAAAACATTCGATGCAATCATTGCTACGCCCCTTAGCATTGAGGATGTGATAGCCGGAGAAATGTTTTGGGGCGCTACGAAGAGCTTCTTAAATTCGACAATTGTGCTTGTCGTTGTTTGCATCGCGGGCCTGGCGAGATTTCCGGGAATTCTTATTGTGCCATTCATTGGATTCTTGTCTGGGCTTATGTTTGCCGCCATTGCCATGATTTTCACCGCTCTGGTCCCCAATATAGACTCATTCAACTACCCTTTCTTCCTCCTTATTACTCCGATGTTCCTCTTTAGCGGGACCTTCTTCCCCCTGAGCGTACTGCCTGGTTGGGGACAAGCCCTGGCTGAGCTTCTTCCACTCACTCACTCAACGAGGCTTATCAGAGATCTCAGTTACAACATGATAGGATGGACGGATCTCCTTGGAGTGATCTATATTATAATGCTAACTGGAATAACTTTTGTTGTGGCAATCATACTGATGAGGAGACGCCTTATCAAGTAGATACGACTACCCTACCATCCCTTACATCTACTCTTACAAGAGTCTTAATCCGCACACCAGTCGTTTTTTCTATCTTCGACTTCGCGTTTCCTTTTTCGACGACAATGATTACATCTTTAATAATCGCACCAAGTTCGATCAATGCTGATATGATTGCTATTAATGTACCGCCAGTGCTCAAAACATCATCGACGAAGACGATTTTATCTCCTTTTTTTATTCCATTTATATACAGATCTGTCGCAGAGTATCCTGTACGTTGGCTAACAGTGATTTCACCGGGGAGTCTATATCTTCTCTTTCTGATAACATTATATGGAATGTGTAGCCTTTGAGAAAGGCCAACAGCAATCGGTATTCCCATGGCTTCGGGTGTCGTGATCATGTCGCAATCAAAATCGCCGACTTCAATTATTGCTTCAATGACCTCAGCCAAGATGTCAGGATCCATTTTTGGAATACCATCTGTGATCGGACTCACAAAATAATCGTAGTTGCCCAATCGAATCACGGGAGATTGTTCGAGCTCTCTCTTGAGTTTATGGAGCATCACAGGATCTCTAATTTCCTTCTATGATGATATAAATGACGGAGTTGTAAGGATCGCATCGAATGATCAACCTATGAGATTCTTACCCAGATTCTTCCCTTCCTTTTGACCTTTCCTTCGGCTTCTAAATCTTTGAGTGTTTCCCGCACCAGTTCTTCAGAGACGTCGATTTCGAACTGGTCCATGAATGCCTTTCGAATTTCATCCTCAGCTTTGCCGTCACTCAAAGTCTTTGGTAATAAGGTCCTCATGTCCTCATGCAGGTTCCATGGAAATATGAACCAAGTCCACTGCGTCGCTGGAACCTTGACTGAGTAATAGTCCGGCTCTATCTGAGATCGGGTAATGTGTAATAAAGTAGCCGTCTGAATCGTTTTTGGATTCAGTGCGTCAACGTGTTTTATTGCAAGCTTCAGACTTTCGCCAGTATCAGTAATATCGTCAACGATAAGCACATTCTCATCATCGATACTAGCATTAAGCTCCTGCGTGAGGAGGGCCTTTCCGCTTTGATTTGCAGTTATCCCCCAGTGCTCAGTTTTAATAGCATAAAGTTTTTTGACGTGGAGATAATCGCACAACAATCTTGCTGGTATCCACCCCCCTCTTGTCAGACCTACGATGACAGTCGGATTGTAATTGCAGTCTTTAATCTGGCGGGCGACATCTAATGTCCATTTTGAAATTTCATCCCATGTGACGATCTTTGTCTTGAATCTCTCGAGATCGGACATTTTTTCATCACTTTAGGGATGGGAGTATTAATTAGATGCAAAAAATCTTTTTGAAAGTTTTTCATCGAAGTTTATTGTTCTAATTCTATAATCGGATCGACAAATCTGAATTTTCTTGAGTCGAAAAGACCCATATCACAAATCTTGATCTCTGGCAACACTACAAGACTTTGAAATGATAGCGTCATAAAGGGTGCATCAAAATCGCAACCAAGGCTCCTTACGAACTCAAGAATTCGTATCATTTTCCTCCCTAGGGAATCAGACCGCTCGTTACTCATGAGTCCCGCGATGGGCAGTTCTACGCAAATTGACTCATGTCCATCTGTTGCAAAAAACCCTCCGACCCTGGATACATACTCAATAGCAAAAGCCATCGATTTCAATTCAGTACCAACAGCAATGATATTGTGAGCATCGTGTGCCACAGTAGAGGCAATTGCCCCCCTTTTCAATCCAAAACCTCGAATAAATCCAATTGCAGGTTTCTTTTGCCTGTACCTACAAACGACAGCAACTAGCAGGACATCGTCTTCTATAGAAGGTTGAACAGTTCCATCAACTATTTTTAACTCGGCTGTATCCGAAAAACTCACGGCTTGATCTGGAACGGCTTTAATCACCCTTACTTTCGCTTTACCTGATCGCTGATCGACACGAAGCTCGAGATCCTTTTCAAATATACGTTGTTCTACCATTTTATAATTCAATTTCTGAGGGTTCAGGTCAAAAAGTCTTCTTTTACCCAGCGCACATAAAATGCCGTTTATGTAAACCTCCAAAACATTGAATTCACAAAGATTATTGACAATGACGATGTCCGCAGGTTTTCCCACTTCGATGAGTCCAATTGGAAGACCGTAATGTTTTGAGGGCCTTATCGTTACGGCCTGAATTGCTGATATGGAGTCAATACCACATTCAACTGCTTTCTTAAGAAGACGATCTAGATGACCCTTTTCGAGATCAATCACATCGAGATCGTCCGATACGAGAAAGAATTCTCTTTTATCAGCAAAAGGTGCGAGTTGCTTTAGATTCTTTGATGTTGAACCTTCTCTTATCATTATTTTCATTCCTTTGCGATACTTTTCAGTTGCTTCATCCAGAGTCAAACATTCATGGTCGGTTGAGATACCAACAGAAATATATTGATCAAGATCAAAGCCAGTTAATCCGGGTGCGTGTCCATCGATAGGTTTTCCGAGAATCCTCGCTATTTCAATTTTTTTAAGAATTTCATCTTTATATTCGAGAACGGATTGAACATCCATAACTTCGCCGAGAGCTACAACTTCATTTAGCATGAGCAATTCGTAAATTTCTCTCCATGTAAGTATCGCTCCAGAAGTCTCTATTTTGGTAGCTGGAACGCAGGAAGGAGCGGTAAAATATATGCGCATCGGAGTTCTTTTCGCATCATCAATCATGTATCTTATCCCTTCCATCCCAAGAACGTTTGCAATTTCATGTGGATCGGTTATGATGCATGTGGTTCCATGGGGAACAGCTGCTTCCGAAAATCTTGAAGGACACAGGAGGGAGGACTCTATATGAATATGTGCATCGATGAAACCAGGGAGAATATAACGATCTGGTGCTTCTGATAACTCTTCGATGCCGACGATCTTCTCTCCCTGAACTATGACACGCGCGGGGATTATCTCTTCGCTCGCAACATCGACAAGTTGTCCTTCTATTATATGCAGACGCATCAAATCTCATTTTTTCATGCAATCAAAAATATTTTTCTATCGGCTTGAGACTAATAAAACAGATGTTCCCCAAAGAAATATTAAACGAACTTAAGTGGCGGCCAGGTTACGACCTTGCAAAAGCTGAGGTTCATATTTTGCACCGCGGGGCACCAGACAACACACGAATCATTTCAGGTGCGGAGATAAGAGAATTAGATAGGTATTATTTCAAAGTAGGTAATATTGCAATACCGTATCACAGAGTCGTTAAAATATTGTATGAAGGAAAAACTCTTTATGAATCTCGGAAACTTAGATCAAAAAATAATAAAGAGTGTCTATAAGACCATCTATCGCTCCTCACCGCAGTTCGGACATGTTCTCATGAATGCTGGATATTGTACTCCGCACTTCTTGCACTTCACCATTTCTGGATGCTTTGTTTTTGGTTGCTGGGCAACAGGCTGTTGAACTTCTTGCTGTTGAGGTTGCACCGGTGGCGGTGGAGTTTTAACGGATTCGCCCTCGAGCGTTGTCTGAACTTGGCTTGGCGGATAGGGCTGATACTGTGGCTGAAATACTTCCTGCAATCTTGCAAATCCGATTATGAGAAGGATGCCTGGAATTACTCCAAATATCAGCCCAAGTACTCCATATATCAGCATATGATCGCTTGCTTCGCTAAATCTGCCCTGATCGAGGTGATCAAAAAGTGTGGGTTTCATTATGTAGAGAATTATGAAATCCACGAGCGCCGTTATGAGAAGATATATCGTTCCTCCTCCGCCTGTCTGATCCAGAATAAGCAAAAATAATGATATAATTCCGAAAACGGCCGCTACGATCATCACAACGAAAAAGAAAATTTGACCCCAGTATGCGAGGCGTCTAGCATCTACGGCAGCTGCTGGGAGCCATGGAGGACCACGACTACTTGCAAGAAACGAGCTATTCATTGTAATCACCATCTTGCATTTTCAATCGCATCGAGTTACCTTGAATGAATCAGCATGATGCATATTTAATCATATTGCATGTGGCTACTATACAACAGAGTTTTTGGTAACTTTCATAACTTCTGGCGGAGCTACATAGTTCTCACATTTCAAAGTATCAAATTAGTGAGTTGTTTGATTTTCATCTTAATGTACTCATCCAGATTGCGGAGATGACATCCCCTGAATAGACAAATTTAAATATGAAATAGCTCACTACGACGATGAACAGTGTAAATTTATAAAGTGTGAAAAGATGAAGTTAAGTGAATACAGGGAAATTTATGACTCACTGAATTTTCCTGAGGATATTAGAAAGGTTGCAAACGAGAAAAAATTGAATGAGGAACTATTAACTGTGATTTTCACCCAAAAAACCGTGAGGGAAACTACCAAGCGTTTCTATCTCGTAAAGCGCAATGCTGATATATTGCTTGAATCCTGGAAAAAAGGGAAAAGCATTCTCTCGATCGCAAGGAAATGGCGATTCTCACCTATATTAACGGGGCTCATTATTTTTCAGGCCAACGGACTTTCAAAGAAGCAGTATTGGAATATGGTAAAGCAGCCCGAATTGATTAAGGATTCAAGGCTTATGAATGAGATAATGGACGTAATTCGCGCTGACGTCGTTTATTCCCCATGGGCTACTGAAATTCAGTATAAGCGAGGGGAATGGGGAGAAAACCAATTGAAACAATGGCTTGATGCTCAAGGGCTTGAATATAAGACAGAAAGAGATCTTAGGGGAGAATTTCCAAAAACGCCAGATTGTCTCCTCCAAAGGCCGATTAGGTTAAATGGGTGGAAAATTAACTGGATTGAATCCAAAGCAAGTTTTGGGGATTTGATCGAAGTCAAGAAGAATATTCGCAGACAACTTAGTGCGTATACGGAGCTTTTTGGTGACGGCCTAGTCGTTTACTGGTTTGGATACCTCGAGGACATAAGATGCCCTGATGGAATCGTAATTAGCGACTCTTCAATAGTAAGTTTGAATCATGAACCGAAATAGCAAGTGCAGATTCTTTATGAAACGGCAACCATGCATAGCATTTAGAATACACGTGCCAATATATGCAACATGACCTTTATATCCGCCAGCGAGCTTGAAAAATTCGCATATTGTCCGCTGAGCTGGTGGCTTAGCCGGGGTACTGATATCCCAGTGCCCATCTTAGAAGAAGGTCAAAAAGAGCATGAGATTTTAACTGAGGAAGTCAGTAAAATAGTTGAGCACGAGTCAAAAGCAAGCGTCTGGGAGAGGGTAGTTGCTTGGTTTGCTGTAACAGCAACGATATTAGCCATAAGTGGTGCTCTATTTCGACCGCTGCAAAACGCGGAGGAATGGAGGGGGATACTCGGTCTTCTATCTATACCATGGATTATTATGGGCATAGTCTCGTTCTACCGTTCGGCGTTTGCTGCTGAAGAGAACATCAAGCTCAAGTATCAACAGCTTACGGTTTTGGCGGCTATCATCGCAATGATTATCGTCATAAATGCTGTGACGATACTAGGCATAGAGCCTAGAATTGCCTTGATTTATGAGGTGTTAGCGCTTGTTTGGCTCATTGCCGCGAGTGTAGCTCTTTACATCTATCTAAAGTCTATCAATATTGCATCTTCAAAGCGAAATAAGCAGCAGATTCATGGAAAAATACTCTTTGTTGGTACCGAGAACACCAAATCTTTCAGATCCGAAAGGTACGGTCTTTCCGGAAAACCGAATTATGTAATTGAAGTTGACGGCGAATCTGTGCCCGTCGAGGTCAAGACAGGTCGCACACCGCGCGGTCCGCTTTTTTCTCACATCATCAAAATCGGAGCCTACTGCCTCCTTTTGGAGGAAACTGGCGCAAAGGTTACGCGGGGTCTCCTGAGATACAATGACGCAGAATTTGAAATCGATTATGACGAATTATTGAAGAATCTAGTTATCGAGAAGCTTGATGAGATGAAAAAAATAATAAATGAGGGTATTGCGCACAGAAATCACAGAAGAATAAATAAGTGCCTTTCTTGCTCGAGAAGAACAATTTGTCCCGAAAAACTTGCCTGATCATTCAACGGTCACGCTTTTGGCAAGATTCCGAGGCTTATCAATTGAGCATCCTTTTTTCTTCGCTGTATAATATGCAAGAAGTTGTAGCACAACTGTGATCGGAATTGGCGTGAAGAGCGGATCGACCCTTGGTATTCCGATAAATCGATCCACAACCGCCATAACATCGCGATCATCAGTAAATCCGATGGCGAGCACAGGGCTATCCCTTGCTGCTACTTCGGAGATGTTTGAAATCATCTTCTCAAAAGTATGATCTCTAACGCAAGAAGCGACAACAGGCGTTTTCCTATCGAGAAGGGCGAGCGGACCATGTTTCAATTCACCTGCTGCATAACCCTCTGCGTGAATGTAAGAGATCTCTTTCAATTTCAGGGCGCCCTCTAGCATAATTGGATAGTTGATGTTCCTTCCGATGTAGAAAACACTTTGAGCGTCAACGAGTAATTCTGCATTTTGTTCTATTTCACTCTTCTTATCCAAAACCATATTGACATGTTTTGGCATGGATCTCAATTCTTCCTTCAATGATCGAAGCTTCTCGTAAGATAGCTTCCCTTGCAGTAACCCAATACGTATTCCAATTAGATATAGTGAGACAAGTTGCGTAACAAACGACTTTGTGGCAGCCACTCCTATCTCTGGCCCTGCTCTTGTATAGAAAACCTCGTCTACCTCCCTTGTGATTGTACTGCCTACGACATTCGTTACCGCGACCGTGCGGCATCCTCTTTTCTTAGCTTCCCTCGCTGCTGCGAGCGTATCTGCGGTCTCACCGCTTTGGCTGACGAGGATTACAAGCGGCTTCTCGTAAGTTCCACAGGAATATCTGTATTCCGATGCTAACTCTAATGTAACTGGAATTTCAGAAAGAGCTTCAATGATATATTTTCCCGTCATCCCAGCGTAATAGGAGGACCCACAGGCGATTATCTTTATCGAATTGAAATCGACATTCTGGAGAAACTCCTCTTCCTCTATGTTGTCCAGAATACCGAGCAGGGAATTGTGAATTGAGGATGGTTGTTCAAAAATCTCCTTGAGCATGAAATGCTCAAATCCGCCTCGTTCAGCATCTTCGACATTCCAATTTACAAACTCGGGTTTTCTTGTGATTCCAGTACCAGTTTCGTCATACAACTCAACCTTGTTGGGCGTTACTATCGCTAGTTCTCCATCCATCATGTAGATGACTTTATTTGTATGATTGAGTATCGCCGTGACATCAGATGCGACAAAGTTCTCCCCCACGCCCAATCCGATTATTAGTGGGTTTTCTTTGCGCGCAGCAACAATTCTATCGGATCCTCTTTCAATTAACGCAATGGCATAGGTACCCTTGACGTATCTAAGCGCCTTTCGCAACCCATCGTCAGCTCCGTTCTCGGAAAAACGTTCGACGAGGTGGACAAGCACTTCTGTATCTGTTTCGGATGTGAATACATGTCCATCAGCTTCGAGTTGTTTGCGCAGCTCTCTGTGATTCTCAATTATACCGTTGTGTACTAATGCGAATCTGCCTGAGCAATCAAGAAAGGGGTGGGCGTTGTTTTGCGATGGTTTGCCGCATGTAGCCCATCTTGTGTGGCCTATACCTACCTTGCCACTGAGCTTCGGCAACGTCTTTTCCAGACGAGATATTTCGCCTTTGTCTTTAGCAATCTGGATTTTACCCCCGGTGACCGCAATACCCGCTGAATCGTATCCTCGATACTCAAGTCTCTTCAAGGCATCAATCAGAATTCCAGATGCCTCCCTGGAACCTGTATACCCTACAATGCCGCACATTCAGACCACTACGCAGCCGTTTTCAAGATTCTCAGTAACTCTCACTCCGTCTTTGATGGTGACGCCAGCACCTACGACTATTCCCGGCGCTATTGAGACATGAGATCCGATGATTGCGTTTTGACCTATCAGGGCACCTACATTGTCTAATTTATGAAACTCCTCGCCAATTCTGACGAAGGACTTACCAGATATGCACATGAGACTTGGTGATGCTTTTGTCCCCTCATCGATGACTGAATTCGATATATGAGAATGAGAATCAATGAACACATTATCCATTATGACCGAATTGCTGATGAGGGTGTAAGATCCAATCTGTACGTTTTTGCCAATACTCGATGCTGGTAAAATAGTTGCATTTGGACCAATTTCGCAACCCTCTCCAATTAAAACCGGTCCGTTAATATAGGTTCCGGATCTAATTGTTGTGCCTGCGCCTACAACTACTGGCCCCTTTATAACGACATGATCTTCAATCGTCCCTGACGTTGTCTGTCCTTTGAATTTGAGAATTGCCGAATTAACCTCAATTATTTGCCATGGATAAACAACATCTGCCCATTTTCCATGAGTCTTTACTGCAAAAATCTCAATTTCATTGAGCATCTTCTGCATTGCATTTGAAATGCCAAGGGCACCGTCATTCATTTCTCTCTCAATCCTTTTCAGAATATCAGGACTGAATAGATATATGCCAGTGCTTATCAAATTTCCAGGCGCAACTGCGGGCTTTTCGATTAGACCTGTTATTTTACCGTTGTGGATCTCAACAACTCCGTATTTTGATGGATTATCGCTTTCAGTAACAAGTACTGATGGGATTTTGTGATATTTGAGCAGATCTCCGATGCTGTTAGCATCGATAATATTGTCCCCAGCCAGAACGATAAAATCATCATCGAGCAATTCTTTCGCGCAAAGTAGTGCATGTGATGTGCCTATTTGCTTCTCCTGATGAACGTAATGAATGTCTACACCAAATTTCATCCCATCCTGGAAATAAGACATGATTTTTTCTTTTTTATATCCAACTACGACAATAATGTCCTTAATGCCATTTGAAGCAAGTGATTCAATAATGTATTCCATAATAGGTTTATTCCCAACTGGCAGCATAGGTTTCGGACGTGAGTTTGTAAATGGGCGGAGTCTTGTCCCCTCCCCAGCTGCTAAGACAACGGCTTTCATGAATGCATCCTCCTGCAGGTTTGATTCAAATTCTCCTTCTTTATACTTTTTTTGCATTGATAGTTATCCATAGCATTAAGTCATTTTGTTTCTTGCTATCGCAAATGAAAATATCTGAACAAATTTTATTTGGTATCAATCGGATAAAGAACTAATGAACAGCGCCGCCAAGTCGGCATTTGCGTCTGATGGAATCTTGAAAAGAAATTCCAGACTTCCTTCAGAAATACTCGCCTTTTTAGCAGAGAAAGGCGGTCGATCAATGATACTGCGAGGGAATGCTGGCACAGGCAAAACTACACTTGCTCTTCAATTAGTAGAAGAATTGAGAGCAGAGGAAAAATGCTTCTATCTTTCCACTCGAGTTTCCGATGCTTCTTTGATATCTCAATTTCCATGGCTTAAAGAGAAAATACTTGAGGGTAGCATAGCGCTCTATGCAGCGCATCATGCAAAAGAAGGACATGGAAAGACGACAAGTGACGAAAACGGGTCCGATAGAGTGACTCTTGAATCTGCCGGTATTTCCGAGATTTCAAAGAAGCATGTTGTTCTGAAGATTGGTAATGATCTCGAGGAAGTGGAAATTCTCCGTGACATAATTAATAGGTATGAAAAGGAAAAAGTCCTCATTATCATCGATAGCATTGATGCACTTGCACAAAGGTACGGGAAAACTTGTGCTGATTTGATTACAACAATTCAATCAGATTTTGTGGAATGCCGTGGCGTGAGTGTCCTGTTCGTGCTAGAAAGCGCTGACACTCAATTGGATTACCTCGCAGACGGTGTTGTGTTATTAAAATTGTTAGATTACCGAATGAGGAGAATCAGGGAGATCGAGATAAAGAAATTGAGGGGATTTGAGATAGAGCATACACACTGCCTATTTTCCCTTTCAGGAGGTCGAGTAAGGACTTTCGGCACAGCGTATTATTTTGACCTTTCAGAACGGATCAAGTGGAAATCGATTAAAGATTCGAATGGGCTCATATCTTTCGGCATAGGAGACATGGATCGGTTGCTTGGAGGTGGAGTTGAAAAAGGGTCAATCGTGCTTATTGAGTTTGGATACGGAATTCCGACGAGCGTGAGTTTGGCAATTGAAAAAGCTCTGGTATTTAACTTCGTTTCACAAGGTAGGGGGGTGATTTGGATGCCAATGCGGAAGGCGAGCGCTGAAACTCTGAGGAATCGATTATCCACTTCCGTTGGTGAAGTGGAATTTGATGAACACGTAAGGATTCCAGAAAAAGCCACTCATATAAACACTCTCCAGAAATACCTACTTCCCATCGAAGGTGAATCTGCAGCGCATGATCTTAGCTGGCAAAATCTCACCTATGCACTCCAAACATCATCTATGCCTTTATTGTCTCTAATGGGATTTGACACACTTGAATCAATTTACGGGGACAAAGTGGTTGATCAGCTGACTGATCATCTCACCGCAGTGAGAAAGAATAATGCCATCTTCGTTGGCATGGCACCCTCCTCAGCTTCATCTCTGAGACGCATAGCAGATTTAGCAACGGTACATATCAGAATCGATACAATCAGGGGAACAGTTGTTGTATATGGTGAGAAACCTTTTACAGCATGCTATGGCTTGGAATTCGAGGAAAAGACGGAAGGCAGTCCAATTTCCCTAGTTCCAATTGTGTGAGTGAGGTTGCTATGGCGCGATTTGAGCTCCCCAAGAACTCGTCAATCCTTATGATAGGGAGTCCAGGCATCGGACTTCTGGAATTCAATGTAGGGCTAGCTCAGAAATATCTTGAAAAAGGGGAAAAAGTGGTGTTCGTGACAATCGACTGTCTTCCAAGCGACTTGTTGAGTCTTCTAGAATCCTTTGGCGTCGATCCGCATGACGTATTGGGGACAAATCTCTTCATCGTCGATTATCATTCGAGTCTCCTTGGTGGAGCAGATATTCGCTCTAAATGTGACGACGTGGCTATTCGGAGAGTTTCTGATATTGAAGGGATTATGTTCAACCTTCTGGGAATATCAGAACAGGTAGGTACATCTCTGAAAGTATTTGTCCACTCGTTATCTACGTTATTCCTTTACAATCAGGCAAATGTTGTTTTGAAGTTCTTCCAGATATCATCATCAAGGATACGATCTGAAGTCGGAATGGCTGTTTTCACCGTTCATGATGGAGTCCATGATGACAGGACAGTTAATCATCTAATGGCTATGGCCGATGGTGTAATTGAATTGAAATTTGACGAACATTTGAACAGAAAGATGAGGATTAGGCATATGCGAGGACAGCTCACATCATCGCAGTGGATACCTTTTGAAATCAAACAACTTCAAGATGTATCGAGAATCACACTTCTCGAATGGGGGCAATGAAATATTATTCTCCTTCGAATTCATCCTCGAAGAAAACTCCGTACAGCTGGCTTTGTAACTCATTTCGATTTTCTTCGGTAGCTAAAATGTAGAACTCACAGCTCGATTTTGGTCTTAAGATTTTATCTTTCTTTCTACAATATATAAGTCTATTGTTCACCCCTACTTCTGGCCTCTCCTCAAGGAAGAGGCAGGAAAAACACAGAGGTTTCTCATTCATGTTTATACCTTCTCATTATAGAGGAGCTGATGATTTTCTATTTTATGCTTATTTCTTCTTGTCTCCTTCTTTTTTACATGCCAAATTCCTCTCTATAAAAGTGGCGAAATCTTCTACTTTTCCTATGCCTGGCCTTCGCAAATTCAGCACGCAAAAGGGGCATGGTGCAAGTAGAAGGCCTACATCGTGGTGAAGAGCATCTAGCATCTTTTCGGTAGCGAGCTTTAGGGCTAATTCTGGAAAGCCAGCAACCACGGCACCCCCGCCACCGCAACAGGCGTCTGGTTTGTCCAGATCGATTATTTCTATACCCTCTACACATTGGAGAATGTCATACGCCTGATCAATTATTTGCGGACCTATCGTGCGATTGAGGTGACATGGATGATGTAGCGCCACCCGCAGACCTTTTTTGCGAGACTTAAACACCAATTTTCTTTTTCTCATCATCTCCCACACAATTTCGATGGTATGAAGCGGATCCTTATCATAGTATTTCAGAAAATGTGTTGCGCATCCTGGACATGAGGTTACAATATCTTCGAAGCCGTCGAAATAGTCTAGGTTCCGATCTCTCAGGAATTCGAGCCTTTCTGAGTCTCCAAGTTTTTCTAGTGGAGCACCACAACATACCCATTCATCTGGAATTCCAAATTTGACACCGCTCCTTTCAAGAAGTCTTATTGTTGAATCGAAGATTGAGGTAATTCGCATCTCGCTTATGCATCCAGGGAAATACAGAAGCGGTGCTTTTTTCACTTTGTATTTCTTTCTTTCCTGGGTTATTGGAACGATGGATCTTCCGTATTTATCGATATTTTCAATGATCTTTTTATGTCCATCTGAGAGAACGTTGAAATCAAAAATAGATTTACGCAATTCCAAGATAGTTTCAGCCAAAGGAAGGGATTGAGGGCATAATTCCTCGCATTTCCAACATGTTGTGCACCGGTATACATCCGAAGGGAGAATAGCTGCTGCGTTACCATACCTTGCTGTGTCAACACAGAGATTTCGAGGTCCTGAAAAAACAGATATCCCCTCAATCGAAACAACAGGACATGCCATTGTGCATGCGTTGCATTTTATGCAGTTGCCGATATTCGATTGGAAAAACATGATCTATAACACCTCCATCGCATTCATCGCCGATAGCCAGGCTGTAAAGAATGCGGTACCGAGACCATAGCCAGATGCGAAAGAAAGCCCCTCAAGACATGAACCTGCGCCAAAAACATTTTCAGCAACTTTACCACCTCTTAGGAAAATTCTTAGCATATTATCACAGCGCAACCCCATTCTGCTAATGATCTGAATGGATTCTCTATATCTGCTTTGTGCAACGGCATCATCCAGACCGTCAATATTGGAAATCTCGAATGCATTAAGAATATCTCTCATGCCATTATCGCTGTTTGTTATCGCCCTCCCAAACATTCCGCCAGTGCTTGCAATGAGACATCGAAATTTCACTTCAGTTTCTATGTATTTCCCCTTTAGTACGATTGATTCAGCCCTATTTCCAAAAGTCTTCAGTCTCGTTGCTATAAGACCAGGACATAATTTAACTCCTTCATTTCTAGCGATAGATTCCATTGCTTCTTGGAGCCGCAAACCTGGCAACGATAGAGGAGTGACGACTTCGAATATCCTTCTTCCTGTCTCTTTTTGCAAAAGCTCCATCTTTTTGTGATAATCTTGCAGAGGATAGATCGGCGGTATGCCTACGGTGTCGCAATCTATATCCTTTATCGCTTCTGCAATCGATTCTTGAAATCCTGTATTACGGGAAAGAAAAGCAATTTCCGTAGCGTGCATCTCTCCCCTTCTTCCTATGTCTTGCATCTGTGTCCAAAAAGCTTTTGTGCTCAAACCGCTGGTCCTCATGAGTATTCTTGATGCTAAGTCAGGATCAAAATCTGAATAGCCGACGAGTCCTAATAGGGCAACGGACCCGTGTGAGATATCTTCGAGATTTCCCTGCGAGGCAAAATACTGCGCCAATTCGCATGAATATGTAAAGCCAGTGTTCGATGGAATAAGATATTTCTTCTGCAAGTCCCCCATCATTGCTAAACCGGCACCATCTAATCTCGGGACAAGGAACGATAGCATTCTGCAAATCTCTGGTCTGATTTTATCCAAATCTACTCTGTCAAAAACCCCCGGTAGCTCAAATTTCAGATAATCCTTAATTCTCAGCGGCTTCTTATCATTCGAAATCGCACAAATATCGTTCAGAAAAATAATATTGCCCGTTGAAATGGAAGTCATCGTTGCGCCAGTGCCAGCAATAATGACATTATTGCCTAAATTGGATAGTATGGTACCAGCAAGCAATCCGGCGGCGCCGCTTCCGATCACCAAAACATCAGTTTCTGCCTTCAGCATTTTCTTCATTCCGAAGCGCCTCTGCAAGATCAGAGATATGATAAACACCATTCAGCAGGCATTCTTTGAAAATCTCCTCGACAATCTGCCCCTTAAGCAAAACAGGTTTGATCCCTTTTTCTCGTTCCTTCAAATACTCTGTGAGCAAATATAGTGGGTCAGTGTCGCTGTACTCTATAAGCATGGTCAAGAGATTGAAGACGCAGAGCCCTGACTGACAGTAGCCCATTCCCGCTCTTGTCCGTCGCATGACATCCGATAACCCCCTGACGTCGGGATGCGAAGCCCAAAATTCCACTTCCTGCCTCTTAATTTTCTCACAGGAACATACGACTTCGTCGCGTCTCAATTCCCCATTATTTTCATGAGTTTGGATTTCAACTGTCGGCGAACCTCTGCCGATCATCTTGTTGTGCATTTCTCCATATGGAATGGAAAGAGGCTCTAATGAAGTCCGACAAGAAGCAGAAATCCCAAGTCTAGAACACACGATGTCTGACACCTTCTCGGCCATAAGTCTATACGTTGTTAGTTTTCCTCCTATTACGCTAATGAGATTTTCGATGCCCTTTTCTGAATGATCAATTAACTGAAAAGTTCTACTTATCTCTCTTGAATCTCCCCCTTTTCTGCTAACTAGCGGTCTGATTCCTGCGTAAGCACGTATAGCCCTGGATGCATTTATCGGGGGCATCATCATTGCAGCTTCGCGCATAAGTAGATCGACTTCTTGTTCCGATACTGACGTTGATGTCGGTGACGATACTGTAATTGAGGTTGTACCTATTATCGATGAAGAGTAATTCGGAACTACTATATCCCCATTTGACGGTTTTCTTAATCTGTTTATCAACCTATGTGTAAATCTTCTTCCGAGAACGACCATCGAACCCTTGTCCATCGTAAGATCGATGCTGACTCCAGCTAGAGCGGCGATGTGATTGGCCCACGCACCAGTTGCATTTATAACAATTTCAGGTCTATACTCATCGATGCTACCATTTCTCAAATTTTCAACATAAACTTTCTCTATTCTACTTTCTCGTACGTCAAACTTCCTGACAAGGTGATAATTAAGAGCAGTACTTCCAGCGCTTCTGGCCGACTCAATATTTCCGAGTACTAGCATAAATGGATCGATAGACGCGTCAGGAACATCAATTGAAGCAACGATATTCTCAGAAAGTAGTGGTTCCTCTTTGAAAGCTTCATTAACCGAAATCTCTATTGCATCTACCCCCGCTTTTCTGCATGCTGACATAAAAAGATCTGGATAGCATTCGTCATCGTTCGGTAAGCCTATAAAAAAACCGCCAGTGTCTTCTATGCAGAAGTCTGCTATTCTTTTCAGAATTTTATTCTCTATTGCACATTCAGAAGCTGATATAGGATCAGTTACGGCATAACGAGCTCCGCTGTGCAACATGCCATGACAACGTCCCGAGGCCCCGAACGCAAAATCAGACCCTTCAATCAGAGTGACTTCAGCACCGCGAAGCGCAAGATCTCTGGCAATCCCGGCTCCTGTAGCTCCTCCGCCTATTACCAGTACTTCAGTTTTAAACATCTCACAGCCTCAGAATGATTCTGGAACCATCCATCTCTTGGATCTATCAACGGCTTGCTTCCAACAGGCATATCCTTTTTCCCTATCGGCCTCATTGACCATCGGAACGAATGTCCTATCAATTATCCAATTATTCCTAAGTTCGTCTATGTCTTTCCAGAATCCAACTGCAAGACCTGCGGCATAAGCCGCTCCCAACGCCGTTGTTTCCTGGACAATCGGCCTCAACACTTGAACGCCGAGTATGTTCGCTTGAAGCTGACACAGGAAGTTATTCTTCACTGCTCCACCATCGACCTTCAGCGCTTTTAATGGGATACCGGATTCCTTGTTCATAGTATCGAGCACTTCCTTCGTCTGATAACAAATTGCTTCAAGTGTCGCTCGGACAATATGCTCCCTCCTTGTACCGCCTGTAATGCCTATGATCAACCCCCTCGCATATGGATCCCAGTGTGGAGCTCCAAGTCCCACGAATGCTGGCACGAAATAAACGCCACCCGAGTCCTCCACACATTTTGCCAGTTTTTCAGTGTCGGATGCTTTTTCTATGATTTTCAAACCGTCTCTCAGCCACTGGATCGCAGCCCCAGCAATGAATATGGACCCTTCCAGTGCGTATTTAACAGGGTCGTTTCCGATTTTATAAGCAATCGTAGTTAGAAGTCCACTTCTTGATCTCGTGATCGATGGACCTGTGTTCATAAGCATGAAACATCCGGTTCCATAGGTATTCTTGGTTTCCCCAGGTTCAAAACACGCCTGTCCGAAAAGGGCTGCTTGTTGGTCACCAAGATCCCCAGATATCGGTATGCTCGCACCCATGAATTCAGAAGGAGTCGTCGTGCCATACGTTTGGGGATCACTTGAGGGCCGAACCTCAGGAAGGATTTCCTCAGGTATTTTGAGTATTTCCAGAATCTCTTCATCCCACCTGCATTTTGAAATGTTAAAAAGCATAGTTCGAGATGCGTTAGAGTAATCAGTTATGTGATTTTTAGTCAAATTCCATATCAACCAAGTATCGACATTTCCAAAAAGGACATCACCTTTTTTTGCTTTCTCAGCGATGCTATTCACATTATCCATTAACCACCTTATTTTCGTCGCAGAAAAATAAGAATCAACGACGAGACCAGTTCTTTCTCTTATCATTTCGAGATAGCCGTTCTTTATGAGCTCATCACACATCTCCGAGGTTCGGCGACATTGCCATACAATCGCGTTGTACAACGGCAAGCCCGTTTTGCGATCCCATATAACAGTTGTTTCACGCTGATTGGTGATCCCAATCGCATCGAGTTCTTTTATGCTGATGCCAGTATTCTGAAAAACATCTCGCATGACTTTTTTTGTCTTTTGCCAGATTTCAACAGGGTTGTGTTCAACCCAACCTGGTTTTGGAAATATCTGTGTATGTTCTTCATAAGAAGAGGCAATCAGATTGCCTGCGTGATCGAAAAGTGCAAACCTCGTTCCAGTAGTCCCTTGATCGATTGCGCCGACAAATCCTCCCATCAAATCGTCCCCAATTGTTATTGTATGCACTTCACGGAATATTTTCGTTTTGATCTTCGTAATCCATTAAATTCTTCTTTTAACCAATGCTATACAAAACCATAATTTTGATCCATCTTCTTCAATGAGAAGTAGCGGGGGGTCGATTTGAACGACCGATCTCCGGGTTATGAGCCCGACGGGATGTCCTGGCTACCCCACCCCGCTTTTGGTGAGACTCTTAACATTAGTCTCTTAAATAAAAGTTTTGTATAATCAAAAAAGATCAATTAAATTGAAGGAGACTTCTGAGATGCATCAAATCTTCAATCGATCCTTTGAAAACGATCTTTCTCAGCGCCCAAGCTTTCATCGGTTTTATTTTCCGAGTCAATACGCCCTCAAAAGTTACCGGATCAGAAATAACTGTGATATCAGGTTCAGGAATTTCACCCTCAATAACTTGAGATATCATGCAGTTTTCGAGCATGAAATTATATTTTTCTTCTCCAAGATCTATCAGCACACGCTTTTTGATACCAACAAGTTCCTGACGTAGTTTTTCGTCTTCAAGAATTTTTTTATTAAATTTAGATACGGTCTCGTTCAAAAGTTCTCTAAGAGTCATGGTTTATCAGCCCACATATCGATTTTCGAATTTCTTAACTGAAATAATATGTTTTTGGAGGTGATCCAAGAGCGTCTAACATGGGGTGGGAGTTCTTTTTTTTCCTGAACCCACTTCATTAAAAATGTTCTTGTGGCAGGATCAGAGGCATAGCCGCTACCTATTGGCTCCCCTATTTCCATTTCAATAGTCTTCACTAGTTCATCACGCTTAGCTTTGGCAATTATTGATGCCGCGGAGACAACTGGGTATCTTTCATCTGCCTTGTGCTCACAAATGAGATTCGTATTGCACGCCAGATTATTGCAGATCAGGTGTTTGAAGCGCTCCGGATTGGCGTCGGCCGCATCAATGAACGCGTTTCTCGGTCGCAGTTCATTGATTAATTCAGAAAATTTAGCCGCTTCTAGGCCATTCAGCTGGTGTCTTTCCACTGCGCTGTCGATCTCATCCTCATTAACAATTATGATTCGTACAATCGAAATTTGTCGAATTGCTTCAGCAAGTTTCAGTCTTCTGGAAGGAGATAGCTTCTTTGAATCGTTGACATTCAATCGAACTAGCTGCAAATCGTTATCTACACAGACCGCAGCAATCACCATCGGTCCAATGATGGGTCCCCTTCCCGCCTCATCAATTCCGCAAAGCATTTCTACCGATCATCAGCAAGGGGTTATAAGTTGATGTCGAGTATATTGCCCTTCAATTTGTATGCTATAATCGAGAGAGGTCTTATCATTTCTGCTCTTTTGACATCGCTCAAATAGTTTCCGAATCATTCTGCCCCTTGTCAAAACACTCGTATCATCATTTGCTTGAATTAAAGGGGAGTTGTCCGCGTAGGTCTTTTGAAATGCCACCACAAGTGGCACGAATCTCGAACTATTCTTTCATGGCTAATACCGAACAACATGTCGTCAAAACCTACTCGCAGGGATATGAGTCGATATATCTATCTCGTCTATCAGAATTTTTGCAGTCTTTTTTTTCAAAAAGTTAGTTATCTTTATACCAAATGTATTCAAGATATCAACAATTAAACAATTTTCTTCAGGAATTACTAAATATTTGGTTGAAGGCTTATTTTTTTAATTAAAGGTCCTATCGAGGATCGGTGATCGTATCGCCAGAATAGATTGCCAGAATACACGCATTCCAAACGGGTTCAGATTGACGAGAGTTGGTGTTACGAATGTTAAGAAGCCGGTGATTGTAAGGCGTGGAGATAAAACCTTGACGCTCACTTGCAGATTTGATATTTTCGTAGACTTGCCTTCTAATCAGAAGGGCTCCCATCTCTCGAGAAATCTCGAAGTTGTATCGGAGATCGTTGATCAGAGTGTGAGAGAACCAGTGACCGGCATAGAGATGCTAAGCGGCCAGATTTGTAGGTCGCTTTTGGATCGTCATGAATACGCTACATATTCTGAAGTACATGTTTATGCAGATTATTTTCTCGAAAGAAAGGCGCCAAGCGGCAAAAAAACGATGGAATCATATGAATTGATGGCCCGGGCAGTATGTCAAAGAGACGGAAATGTGAAAAAGATGATTGGTGTCAAGGTTACTGGCATGACTGCATGTCCATGTGCAATGGAAACAATACAGGAAGAATTCTTGAAGTCACAACAATCATGCGACTCGATGCTGCCAACTATTACTCATAACCAAAGGAATATTACCACTGTCATGATTGAAGTCCCAGAGGAGTTAGACATCGAAGCTAACGATCTGATCGATATCGTTGAAAGTTCTTTCAGCAGTCCCACTTATGAGATCTTGAAAAGGTCAGATGAAGCGAGAATCGTTCTCAACGCGCACAGAAATCCAAAATTTGTTGAGGATGTTGTAAGAGAGATTTTGGCAAGAATTCTTGCCAAGTACGGACACCTTCCCGATGACGTTCTAGTGACCGTTAGAAGTGAAAGCGAGGAATCAATTCACAAACACAATGCATTTGCGGAGCGCGTCACGACTCTAAAAGAACTCAAAAGGGATCAAGAATCAGACCTTTGAATGAGCGGTTCATCCCCTGATGGATTATATTCAGTGAGGGAAAAACCATGAAGGCAATCGTTGTAGACGTCGACGGTACATTGACAGATTCTCAAAGAAGAATACAGCCGCAGGGTATAGAAGCGCTACGGTTTGTTCAGGAAAAGGGATATGTCGTCATGATTGCAAGTGGCAATGTCCTTCCCGTAGCTTATGGACTCGCGATCTTTATAGGCGTAAATGGCCCGATTATTGCGGAAAACGGTGGCATTGTGAGTTTTCGCGATACGATTCATAAGCTCAATTCTATCGAACAGCCTCTCAGAGCGTATGAGTACTTGAGAAAAAAACTCCCCGTTGAAAGGCTATTTACCGATAAATGGAGAGAAACGGAGGTAGCATTAAAAAGAACCGTGGATCTGGAAGAAATTAGAGCTTTACTGATGGAATGGAACGTAAAGCTCGAGGCAACGGGATTTGCAATTCACATCATGGAGCCAGGACACAGCAAGATGAACGGGGTTAGGAAAGCTTCAGAGCTCATCGGGATTGGTGTTGAAGACGTGGTTGCAATCGGTGATTCCGACAATGATGTTTCAATGCTCGAGCATTGTGGTATCGGGATAGCAGTGTCAAATGCATCGGAGGCCGCAAAGCGTGCTGCGGATTACGTTTGCGAAAAGCCCCACGCAGATGGTGTTATAGAAGGGCTGAATTGGCTCGGAATTCTGTGAAGAGGCCGTCCGCCTTGCCCTGACCGTTAGAGATTTACCTTTGTATGAACTATTAAATTGACATGCGTATCCTCGGGCAATGTACTGTCTGCGGTGGATTAGCGGGATATACGTGTGTCATTTGTGGTCAGCTTGTTTGCGCCAAACATTACCATCAGAGAGAAGGGGTGTGTGATCGCTGCTATAAAAAGACCAAACGTTTAGACGATTGGAGTGACAAGATAAAGTACCTAATGACTTAGTAAATGAAATGGCGATCATAGCGACCGAAGCGAAATCGGGCCCGATGCTCACTAGCACAGAAGCTTCTTGGCTTTATCCTCATCGAGATTGATAGCTTTGAGTAGGTATTTTAAAGATTTCTTCAAGATGATTTCCCTAGTCTTTTCATCTAAAAATTGCTCATAGATTTCTGGAGCTTTTTTTGAATACTCCACCCCAAACTCGGAATAGTAATAAGCAGCGTTATCTGGGTCGATCTCAGCAGCCTTGTTGTAAGCTGATTCCGCCTCGTTTAGTTTGCCCACGTCTAAACAGAAAGACGCCAATGAAGTTAGGTAATACGCGTTTTGTGGATCGAGTTCAACGGCTTTTTTGTATGATTCGAGAATCTCTTCAGAACTCATTTTGGTCACACAAAGGCCCGCTTCTGCTTTTCCAAAATAAGCTTCAGCGTTTTTCGGGTTGAGTTTTATTGCTTTCTCGAATTTCGATAATGCCTGCGCATACTCGCCCTCGTTCAGCAGCTGGAAACCTTGTTTCACAAGTTTATCCGCTTCATCCATGAATGCACCAACCGTGTAAGTTCCGATATGAAGATAAATGTTTTCCCATTCGTAATCGTTTATGTAGTCTTTATTATCAAATTGAGAACTCTTCCAAGCACTGTCAATCGAGCAGGATGCCCTTGATAAATTGATATTCTATTAAATGTGGAATGCTATATATGGGATATCACAAATAAACGCGAACTACATCAATGGTATAACCCATGATCATTCGATATAACCACCGGAGGAAGATTCATATGGAGGTAAAGGAAGTCAAGGATGTAGCTAAGATTGCAAGATTGGTGCTCACTGATGATGAAATTGAAGAATTCTCAAGGGACCTTGAAGATATTTTTAACTATTTTTCAATCCTAGATGAGGCACCAACGATAGAGGACTTTACATTGACCCCAGTCCCCATCGAGAACATATTTCGAGAAGATGAAATCTGCAAAGCGTTTGATGCAGAGCTCCTGAGAAAATCTATGAAAACGGTCGAAGGCTTTGTAAGGGGGCCACGATTGGTTTGACACAGGGATTCGATATTCTCACAATTCGTCGATTGAACGAAAAATTCCATATATTTTCAGAACTGATCAGCGAAGAGCAACTTCAGAAAATAAAGAAAGGATTTAAATTTCATTTCTCCGCGAAAGACAACCTCTGTACAATAGACTTTCAAACTCGAGCCGGATCGAAAATTCTTGATGGTTACAGACCGCCATTCGATGCCACTCCTGTGAAAAGACTTAGAGAAAGCGGTGGTTTGTTGATCGGAAAAACAAACATGGACGAATTTGGCTTTGGAAGTTTTTGTATGAATTCATCTTATGGTGTACCGTTAAATCCATTCGATCCCGAAAGAAGTTGTGGTGGATCGAGTGGTGGTGCTGCCGCTGCAGTGAGCCTAATTAATGAACATGTGGCTCTGGCTGTTTCGACGGGTGGCTCTATTTCCTGCCCTGCGTGTTTTTGTGGTGTGATTGGCATAACGCCAACCTATGGAAGAGTTTCACGTTATGGATTGATTGACTATGCTAATTCCCTCGATAAAGTTGGCTTGATTTGTCGCTCCGCGTCTGACCTGGAGAAGTATCTCCCCATAATAATGGGTCCTGATTCGCATGATCCTACTTCATGTTGTCAGCCAGTATATAAACCCAAGAAACCCCGTATCAAGAGAATGTGTATACCTAGTGCAGCGCTTGAAGGAATTGATAATGACATTGAATCTGCCCTTGAAGTGGCAATTGAAATCATTCGTGAACAGTTGGCAATAGATGTTGAAGAGGTTGATATGCCATCCCTAAAATTCGCCTTGCCCGCTTACTATGTACTCGCAACATCAGAAGCCTCAACGAATCTTGCGCGCTATTCTGGCATGAGGTTTGGCGTCATTAGCGATGCAACCAATGAGCATTTCAACAAGTTCTTTTCAGAAATAAGATCAGAATTATTCGGCAAAGAGGCAAAGAGGAGAATTCTGCTTGGCACCCATTGTAGGCGCGTGGGATTTAGAGATCGCTATTATCTCAAGGCGCTAGCTGTCAGACAAATGATTAGGAAAGAGTTCAAAAAATTATTCTGTGAATATGATTTAGTTATGACTCCCACAATGCCATTCAAAGCTCCCCGCTTCTCAGAGATTGAGAAAATGAAACCTCTGGAAGTGTACAAGGCAGATTTCCTTACGATTCCACCAAATCTCGTCGGTCTTCCTCATATTTCTATGCCATGTGGCTATCCTGATGGAATCCCGGCAGGATTTCAATTAATCGCGCCATTTTGGGAAGAAGAACGCCTTATCCATTTTGCAAAATTATGGGAGGAGGTGTTTTCTTACAAATTCCCAGAGGGGATCTCATGAAGATCGGTTTGGAAATTCACTTTCAGCTACCTACGTTAACAAAGCTTTTCTGTTCGTGCCCAACAAAAGCCTCTGAGCCAAATGAATCGATATGCCCGACATGTTTAGGATTTCCAGGTTCTCGACCTAGTCTTAATAAGAAAGCATTCACGCTTGCATTGATGATCGCAAAAAGACTTCAGTGCAAAATTCCTGATGTCACGTGGTTTTCAAGAAAAACTTACTTCTATCCTGATTTGCCGAAGAACTTCCAGATTACGCAATATGAGTCGCCTCTCGGAATCGACGGACAATTTGTTAACAACGGGAAAATCATACACATTCAGAGGGTACATTTAGAAGAAGATCCTGGAAAGATTAAACGCGTTGGTAAACCAAGCGAGGAAATATCGCTGATTGATTACAACCGGAGTGGAATTCCGCTTGTGGAAATTGTTACCGCCCCGGACATAAGTTCGCCCAAAGAAGCAAGGGACTTCATTGCGGTACTACTAGATGACATCAGGAGTTTAGTCGGTATTTCGGGTGAGGACGAGCAATCGGTGAGAGTCGATGCAAATATCTCTGTTGCTGAAGAGCGCGTAGAGGTCAAGAATATCTTGGGACTCAAAAACCTTGAGAATGCTCTGGAATTTGAATATGCCAGACAATCAAAGCTCATCAAGGCTGGTAAAAAGGTCTTAAGGGAAACTAGGCGTTATGACGAAGAACGCAAAGTTACATTGCCTGCGCGTGAAAAGGAATTTGAAGAGGATTACGGCTATATTCTTGAACCAGACCTTGGTGTATTTAATATCAAAGAACTCGCTGAGACACTTGTCCTTTGCGAGACCCCACTGATGCGGGCGGAACGGATTTCAAGGGAATTTGAGTTGCCATTTGAAAAAGCCAAAATCATTGGCAAATCGCCGGTTCTTGCTAGTATCTTTCAAGAAGCGGTCGCTAAATTTTCTAAGCAAGAGGTTCTTACTCTGCTTTTCGAACAAATTATCCCAAACTGGTCATCTTTTGAAAAGCGCATCACTGATGATGCTGTAGGCAAACTTGGAGAAATAATTGAAGCTATTCTCTCTGGAGCCCTCCCATCCGCTGATGGTAGAAGAATGCTTGTCTCTTACCTGAGAGGCACAGAATTCATGCAAGGTGGCACTGATTTTGATAGAGAAAAAATCGTTGAGCAGGTGGATGCAATTATCCGCAAGCGACCAGAGGTGCTGAGGGATTATGCGGAAAACAAGAGGGCGGCAAATTTCATTGTAGGGCAACTTATGAAGATCTATCGCGGAAAGATACCTTCAGAGGAGATTGCTAAGATCGTGTTTGAGGAAATGGACAAAAGAGCTTCGCAGTGATGCGCAGAAATGTCGTTCCTAATCGTCCTCTTTATTGGGTGCAAGTGACAGCAACTGCAGTTCCGCTAATTTTGCATCCTCAATCGGCGCTGGTGAGTCGTCCAATGGTGATTGAAAGCGCTTATTCTTTGGAAATGCAATAACTTCCCTAATTGTTTCACAACCCATGAGAATAGAAACGAGCCTATCCAGACCTAATGCTATTCCACCATGCGGAGGCGTTCCGTAGCTTAGTGCTTCCAGGAAGAATCCAAATTTCCTTTGAATTTCTTCATTTGTCATGCCAAGTAACTTAAATACTTTTCTTTGCAGTTCTGGATCATGTATCCTAACCGAACCACTTCCGATTTCGCATCCGTCGAGGACAATATCATAGGAAAGCCCTATTATTTCCTCAACATCATCTCCATCATTAATACACCCGTTCTCAGGCATGACAAAGGGATGGTGGAAGGGTTCGAGACTTCCCGTAAGTGGATCTCTAATGAAGAGGGGACACTCGACGATCCACACAAATTGATGGTTCTTTCCTTCAAGAAGTTCCAAATCTCTCGCTAACTTCATTCTCAGCGCTCCAGCTGTCTTCCTCGTCTGTGCTTCTGGACCACCGATAAAGAGAAGAAGATCGCCGATATCCGCATCCATCATACGCATGATGCGCTGTCTAATTTCATTAGGAAAATACTTCACTATGTTTGAGCTAAGCCCCTCTTTCGTTACCCTCATCCATGTAAGCCCCCCTATTCCTTCCAATTTTGCCCATTCTATAAGCCGATCTACTTCTCTTCTTCCCAGCTGGATTGATTCAGATTTCGAAGATGACAGAAGGGAGGATCGCAGGTTAATACCCAGAATGATCCCGCCATTCCGAATGACCTTTCGAAATACGTCATAAGTAGAATCAATAACCGCATCCGTAACGTTAATGATTTCAAGCCCAAATCTTATGTCTGGTGCATCGGTCCCAAATTTATTAATCGCATCCTTGTATTTCACGCGCGGGAAAGGCGTTTCGAGAGCCTCATTGTATAATATATGCCAGATATGTGACAATAATTTCTCCACGGTATTTTGAATATCTTTTTCTTCGACAAAGGACATCTCCAGGTCAATTTGTGTGAACTCAGGTTGCCTATCTGCTCGAGAATCTTCATCACGAAAACAACGCGCGATCTGATAGTATCTGTCGATGCCAGCTACCATCAACATCTGTTTGTATAATTGAGGGCTTTGTGGTAAGGCATAAAATCTACCCGGCATGGTTCTTGAAGGCACGATGAAGTCTCTCGCTCCTTCTGGAGTACTTCTCGTAAGAACAGGTGTCTCTATCTCTATGAATCCCTCGGCGTTAAAAAATTCACGTGCAGCAGCGACAAGTTGATGTCTGAATCTCAAATTCCTGATCATTTCTGCACGTCGAAGGTCGAGATATCTGAATTTCAATCGGAGATCTTCGCTCGGCAGCAAAGATTTTTTCTGATCTGCAATTTCGAACGGAATAGGCTTGGCCTTGCTGATAATAGTCAAATCTTCGATGAGCACCTCAACCATACCGGTTGGATTTCTAGGATCTTCAGTGCCGGGTACCCTTTCTCTAACGACGCCACTGACCACTATAACGGATTCTCTTGTGAGGGAATCGATTTTCTTCGAAAGGGATTCCGTATCAACTCCCGATTGTATCGAGGCAGGATCAAAAACTACCTGGCTTATACCATACGAGTCAGCTAAATCAATGAATTTGACACCACCGTGATCTCTAGAAAATCTGACCCATCCTGCAATCTTGACGTGTTTTCCGATATCGTCAGACCTCAGTTGGCCACAGTTGTGTGTCCGAATCATTGTGTTTCCTCTCTTATATTTTCAGGGGTGTAGGCTCTAAATACAGCATCGTATTAAACATTTTGCCCTATTCCGATAATTCTTATCAGAAAATTGCTGAATTTTGATAGAAATTTCTGCAAAATATTCATTCATTTCGCGAAAAATCTTGCCGTTTTTCTATAATTTTATCGAAAATCCAGAAAACTTGATTTTCTGGATATCTTATTTGATTATATCAATTGAAACTAGCAGCCCAGTTTACTCACCTAACATAGCGTCTTGTTTGTGAAAATCAGGCATGAATTCATAGGGATCCTTAATTACATTGAGCACAACGTAAGTACTGGTCTTCTTTACTCCTGGCATCTGCAGCATTCCTTTAATCACATTACTGAATTCCTCTCTGTTTCTGCACGCGATCCATGCAATTGAGTCGCATTCCCCAGTCACGTCAAAGACAGCGACTACATTTTTTATGCTCCTAATCCTCTTCTGGACTTCTAGCAAGTCGCCCTCGACATAAATATGGACAATGGCCATAAATTCATAGCCAAGCTTCAGATAATCTACATTTGCTCTATACCCCCTGATTATCCGGCGTTCTTCAAGACTCTTGACGCGTTGGATAAGAGTCGCAGGATGGATTCCTAAACGTTTCGCTATCTGACGGTAGGAGCCCTGACTGGACTTGCAGAGCTCCTCTATTATCTTCATGTCTAGATCGTCAATATTTTCTGGCAAATCTTCACCCGCCAATTTTTACCATTGAGTACCATCAACTCTGGCAATATATTTCCTTTTCCAGTAACGACTTCCTAATAAATGCATATTTTTGTGCCTCGTTAACGGAGGGTTCAAGTTTTTATTGTTACCTCCATGCGGAATTCACAAAGGTTTTTTCTGATAGGGGAATAACCCCAAGATTTGCCATTAATGATATGGCATGTTCGCATTTCATTGATAGTTTTATTAAGTACGATCGAATTGGCTCTTGACAATGAGCAATCTTCTTTATGCAACTGATCAATACATCTGCGACTTCGAAGCGGAAGTTGAGGGCATCGACAAGGATTGTGTGATCCTCGATCGCACGGCCTTTTTTCCAGGTGGCGGAGGGCAAGACTGCGATTTGGGCACTATTGATGACATCCCAGTACTTGAAGTCAGGATCAAAGGTGATACCGTATACCATCGCGTCAAAGAGCAATCCTTCAAGGCCGGTCAACGGGTTAGTTGCAAAATTGACTGGGAACGCAGATATGATCTCATGAAAGGGCATACGGGCGAGCATATTCTTTTTTCCTCTCTGCGCAGAGAATCACCCGGTATTGAAATCGTGAAGATCCAGATTTCACCAACCAAGAAAAGTTTTATTGTCAAGGGTACTATTGAATGGTCTCAGATTGCAAGGGCTCAATCCTTGGCCAACGACATTGTGATGCGCGGACTTCATGTAACTGAATGTTGGCTGAATAGGAATGATGTAGAAGCATCGGGGATTAGGGCCAAATTGGACAGAATTGCCGACGAAAGAATAAGGGTTGTCAAAATAGGTGAATTTGACGCCGCGGCATGTGCCGGACTTCACGTGCGGAACACTGCTGAGATCGGCATGATTTTCATAACAAAGGTGGTTTCTGCCAAACCTGTTGGTGACCTTGAAATTTTTTTCGAAATAGGTAGAAAGGCGATTAAATCATCTGCGGAATTAGGGTTAGTTGCATTGCAGGCCTCAGAGATTGCAGGCGCACAAACTGAAAACCTCGTAAGTGCGATTATGAATATGAAACACGATCTTTTTGCAACAAAGGAATCGCTGAAAAAGTGTCTGAGATGGAGACTCATGTCCTTGAAACCAGAACACTATGGTTCTTACAAGATTTTTTCAGATGTGATCGAAGGAGGAGACAGGCGGATTCTTATAGAGGAATCAAGCCGACTCATCGAGGACGATGATTCAATTGTTATTCTGGCATCGAAAAACGACAGAATCTTTGTAATCTTGGCAGCAGGGAAAAATGTGAAAATTGACTGCTCTCAAATTCTTAACAACTGCATTTCTAGATTCGGCGGTAAGGGCGGGGGTCAAAAAAACTTCGCTTCAGGTGGAGTATCTGGATCTGAAAACAGTGAAGAAATTGTATATGAACTAGTCGCTAGCGTCAAATCTAACCTGAGAATGATCGATGTATGAGCTGCTTGGGTGATTTTAGCATATGAGATTTCAGATTCCGTCTTTACCATATGAATTATTAAATTAAATAATCAGTATGTATATAATTCGTTCATATGGTATATGCTCATATATTTTGTTTATATTTTCTCAAACAAACTTATATCAGACGAAATGCTTATTATATAATTGTCTTATACGGCATTTCCATGAATCCGGATACGAGCGAATCCGAATTAAAGGAGAACATACTAAACATTGTGAAACAAGAGAATGTTCGATTCGTGGAAATGCAGTTTTCAGATATTTTGGGAACTGTCAAGAGCGTTTCTATACCAGTTGAACGACTAGAAAAAGCAATCGACGAGGGTGTTTTTATTGACGGCTCGTCGATTTTGGGATATGCTACAATTGAAGAATCCGATATGAGGGCCGTTCCAATTCTCAACTCATTTCTTGTTTATCCTTGGACTCGTGATAGCTGGATGACGACTGCGCGATTCATGTGCAAGATCTATGATCATAACGGTAATCGATTCAAGGGCGATCCCCGTTGTGTCCTGGAGCGGATGATGGCCAAAGCTAGGGAAAAAGGATATATATTTAACGTCGGCCCAGAATTTGAATTCTTCCTTCTAAAAGTCGCTGAAGACACAAGTCCACGGCCCATTCCCAATGATTTTGGGGGGTATTTTGATCTCATGCCTCTTGATACTGGTGAGGTCGTTAGAAAGGACATCATGATGAATTTCGATGCAATGAAATTCAACATGGAAGCCTCTCATCATGAGGTTGCACCAGGTCAGCATGAGATTGACCTAAGATATGACGACGCATTGACGATTGCCGATCGAATGATAACATTGAAATTCGGTATAAAGACCATCGCTTTGCGGCATGGATTGCATGCTACGTTCATGCCTAAACCATTTTATGGTTGTAATGGCTCGGGTATGCACACGCATCAGTCCCTTTCAAGGTTAGATGGATCAAATGCATTCGATGATCCATCTGGTCGCTATGGACTAAGTGAAATAGCGCTCAAGTATATAGGCGGCCTGATAAGGCATGCAAGGGAAACCTGTGCCGTGCTCGCTTCCTATGTAAACTCTTACAAACGTCTCGTCCCAGGCTATGAGGCTCCCTGTTACATTTCATGGGCGAATAGAAACCGCAGCGCACTTATCAGAGTTCCTGCTGGGAGAGGTGCAAAGGCAAGAATCGAATTGAGAAATCCAGATCCCGCTGGCAATCCTTATCTCCAATTTGCCGTAATGCTTGCTGCGGGTCTTGATGGAATTGACAGAAATATTGATCCTCCCGAGCCCGTTGAAAAGGACGTATACCATATGAGTAGAGAGGAAAGAGAAAAGCATGGGATTCAGAGTTTACCAGAAAGTCTCGGAGAGGCTTTGGAGATCATGAGCAAGAGCCCACTTATGAAAGAAACGCTCGGCGAGCATATATTCACCCATTACCTCCATATAAAAGGCAAAGAGTGGGACGAATATAGAACGCAGGTCACAGATTGGGAAATTGCAAAATATCTGAAGTCCTTGTAATATCAGCTATAGCTCTTCATTCCTAGACGTAGCAGCTCAATTGACTCAAAATATTTAACTTCATGACGCCAATGACGGGTGTTGATCGCATGATGCCCGGTATCGGACGAGTCAATCCGCGACAGTTAAAACAGGCAATGAAGCGACTTGGCATTAAAGCCGAGGAAATTGAAAATGTAGAAGAAGTCATCATCAAAACCAAAACAAAGGAATATGTAGTAAAGGAGGCAGCAGTCACTTTGATGGAGATGCAGGGCCAGAAAGTATTCCAAGTCGCTGGTGAATTCGAAATTCATGAGAAAAGCATAGCAGGCAAATCGGAGCCTAGCGTGCCACAGGAGGACATTAAACTTGTCGTGGAGCAGACAGGGTGTTCTGAGGAGGAAGCCTTGAAAGCTCTTATCGAATGTGACGGTCAACCTGCAGAAGCAATTTTAAAGATTATGTCCTCGCGGTGATGCATGAGATGTGTCTGGCAATTCCCGGGAAAGTCTGCTCCATCGAGGAGAATATGGCTGAGGTCGAATTTGGTGGCGTGCTGAGAAAGGTCAATATTTCACTCGTTGACGTCAAAGTGGGAGATTGGGTTGTCGTGCATGCTGGGTTTGCAATACAAACAGTTGATGAAGAGGAAGCAAAAGAGACCTTAAGACTTTGGGATGAAGTACTTGCACAATCTTAAAATTCGGACTTCAGGATTTTTTGACGCGGACGAACGTAAAATCCGCCGTTCGGACTTCCAGCTAATGCCCGCTCTACTCGCGGATTTTGGAAGGTTGAATAATTGATTATTGAGACTCTACGATCAATAACAAAATGGCCATACTCAAGTGTGAAACATCAATTTCTTCGTAACTGAAGAATTGCGCATGGCGATAAATAGATGACTCATCCCAGCCTTTTTTGTATAATATTTTTCGCAGATTAAGTCCTTAGGGAATCGTATACCGCGATACTCCCGTTTTTCTTAAGTACACTGCGAGCCCCCTCAACATCTTTTGACGGATTTTGGACAAAGCAAAAAGCAGGTATTTGCAGGGAGGATAAATACAAAAAAAAGTAGCGCTTCCCCAATGCCGCAAAAAGTTAAGCATTTTTTTTCATAAGATCTTAGCATATCAAATTAAGGATCGATGCTGATATCAACATTTGCGCTCTTAGCGATATTTGCAGTTTCTAATTCCTATTTCAATACCAAATCCCTATTGGTCGAGCCTTCTTGCGGCCTCGCACCCTAACACGTTGATTCCGATATTTTCTCTGTACCATCGGTCGTACTCTGGAGTGGTACTGCCAAATACCATGCATATCTCAGATTTGAATTCCACCTGAAATGATATTGTTCGCATATATCGAATTGGTTTTATCCACATTCTTTCCAGTTACATTGAGTTATACATAGGTATTATTACAGAGATGTTCCCCTTTTGTGATTGTGGTAGCGAATTCATGCGTCACGTTTATGGACCATTGAGGTCATGGCTTTCTGAGAGATCGATCGGAATCGATCCTATCGGAACAGAGCCAAAGGTCTGCAATTTCAATTGTATATATTGCCGCCTAGGGCGTAAAGGAATCCTCATGAATGCAAGGACGAAATTTGCTTCATCGAAGATTATTTCGGAGGAACTGTCGCTTGCTCTCAGAAAGTTTCCTAGCTCTGACTCGCTTATTTTTGCCGGAACAGGTGAGCCAACATTAGCATTAAATTTTGGGGAAATTGTTGACGTCATTAGATCAATTTGTGATCTGGAATTGGGTATCATCACGAACGCAACATTGTTAGATGACCTTCTTTCACGGAACGAAGTCGCAGGACTCAATTTTATTATTGCGAAGCTGGATGCCGTTACTGACGTCATTTTCAAAACGATAAATGAGCCCCATCGAGGGATATCTATCACCGATATTCTTGATCAAATTCAATCAATAAGAAAGCACTATAATGGTCGCTTCTACATGGTGATCACTTTAATTGAGGAAAATCTAAAGGAAGTGCCAGGGTTTGTTGATTTCTGCAATGAAATAAAACCAGAGGTCCTCTTTCTAGATACACCTATGCACTGCAAATCTGTTGCATCGCTTGGCCGAAGGAGGATGAGGATAATCCAGTCAGAATTCGAAGGTCTTTCCACTTTGACTGTTTATGAAAGATTCAAATGAATAATCAAAGTGTTCTGAAAATCAAGATATAATTTGATAATCGCGGGAAATTCAACGAAATGGAAGCTCTATTAAGACAATAAATAAATGTTAATATGAGAGGAAAAAGGAATCACTCCGCGCAAAGTCTCCTCAATTCCTCCCATTTTCTATCAACTTCAGCTTGAATTTCATCCACAATGTGCTTCCATTTATCACTTAGGAGATGCCTAAAGCGTCCTTGAGATTTCAACCAATCGGTGATTGGGAGTTTCTCCTTTTTTCCTTCCGCAATTCTTTTGCTATCTCCTGTAAGCCTCCATTTGCCTCTTTCGTATTCGTATAGTGGCCATATACAGGTTTCCACAGCAAGTCTCGCAATTTGAATTGTCTGAGCTGAATCAAACCTCCACCCTCTTGGGCAGGGAGCGACGACATTGATAAAAGCAGGGCCGCCGATTTCAAATGCCTTCGAAGCCTTATCGATAAGATCTTTCCAGTTGTGCGGAGATGCTTGAGCAGCATACGGGAGCTCATGTGCAATTATGATCTTAGTAAGATCTTTTGGATACTCTTTCTTACCGGGAATGCATTCTCCTGCTGGACAAGTTGTAGTGCTAGCCCCTTTCCAAGTAGCTCCAGATCTCTGAATGCCAGTGTTCATGTACGCCTCATTGTTGAGACATACGTAGACAAACTGATGTCCTCTTTCAATAGCCCCTGATAGTGATTGAAATCCTATGTCGTACGTGCCACCGTCGCCTCCGAACGCTGCAAACCTTATCTCATCTTTGATTATGCCTTTTCTTCTTAGTGCCCTGTATGCGCTTTCCACACCTGTTATCGTCGCCGCGGCATTCTCAAAGGCGCTGTGTATCCACGGAACAGCCCATGCCGTATATGGATATACTGTGGTCGAAACCTCCAAACACCCAGTAGCATTTCCCACTATGACCGGCTTGTCTGTGGCCATCAAGATCTGTCTAACGATGATGGGCTCTGCGCAACCGGCGCACAGCCTATGTCCCTCAGTGATCGCTGATGGTTTCTTCGACAGTTCTTTCAGATTCAGATTCTCACCCCCAAATAGTTAATGAGTTCGGCCTGATTCTTGGCTAATGCCTTGTACACAGACTTTAATTCATCCATGGAAACGTCTCTGCCACCAAGTCCGTAGATATAGTTGACCAACTTCGGTTTATCGCGTGAGTCATATAGAGCAGATCTAACTTCTGGGAAAATTGGACCAGCTGCTCCGAAGCTTACCGCCCGATCAAGAATCGCAACTGCTTTCTTTCCTTCTAACATTTTAGCGATTTCATTCGCCGGAAAAGGCCTAAATACTCGGAGTTTTAGACTTCCTACCTTCATACCTTCTGCCCTAAGTTCATCAACCACACCCTTAAGTGTGCCGGCAGTTGATCCTGCTGCCATGACCACAAAATCAGCATCATCTACGTGATATGGCTCAAGAATGTCATAGTATCGACCGCTTGTCTTTGCATAGTCTTCCGAAACTTGTTTAATCACCTTGAGTGCACGCCCCATAGCGGCAACCTGCTGATATTTATGCTCGAAGTAAAAATCTGGAGGATCAAAGGGTCCGTAGGTTACTGGGTTTCTATAATCTAATAGTGGCTTGATCGGTTTGTATTCGCCTACAAATCCTTTCACTACTTCATCCTCAAGCAGTTTCAGATTCTCAAGAGAATGCGTTGTTACAAATCCATCTAGATTTGTCATAACTGGAAGCCGAAGGTCCAGATGTTCGGCTATCTTGAATGCCATGATTGAATTGTCATACGCCTCCTGTGCATTCTCACTAAACATCTGAAGCCATCCAGAATCCCGTGCGCCCATGGCATCGCTGTGATCGCAGTGTATATTAATAGGCCCGCTGAGCGCCCTATTTGCAACGGCCATGACAATTGGCAATCTCATCGAAGCTGCAATGTAAAGCATTTCCCACATAAATGCGAGCCCTGCAGAAGCCGTGGCGGTGCAAGTTCTTGCGCCAGCAGCTGCCGCACCGATGCAAAGACTCAGTGCACTGTGCTCGGACTCAGCGCAAACGAATTCAGTATCTACCAATCCATCAGCAACATACTCTGAAAATGCCTCAACAATGATCGTCTGAGGAGTAATTGGATAAGCAGCAACAACATCTGGATTGATTTGCTTCCAAGCATAGGCGATTGCCTGATCGCCGTTCATTGCTACGGTTTGCATTATTTTCCCTCCCTTTTCATCGTGATTGCCTTTTTAGGACATTCATTCGCACAGATTCCACATCCCTTGCAGTGGGAGTATCGAAATCCAACCATTTTACCCTCCTCAACAAGTACGCAATTATCGGGACAATATACCCAGCACCAAAGGCAGTTTATGCATTTCTCTTTGTCAACCTCAGGCTTCTGAGAGCGCCAATCTCCTGTCTTGTATTTTCTAGCGCTTCCCGCCTCTTCAATAATTCCACCCTCTGGAAGATCCTTAGCCTTTGCCTCAGAATCTGCCATCATACCACCTCGTTATATGCCCTTTCTACGCTTCTGATGTTCTTCGAAGTAACCTCTGACGTGAATTTTCCAGAAAATTTGCGCTGCAACTCTTTCACGACACTTTCAAGAGCTACCACACGAGTTATTTTCGAAAGTGCCCCAAGCATTGCTGTGTTTGCCAGTGGTCTTCCAATTTCTTCCATGGCTATTCTCGTCGCGTCAACAGTGTGTACTTCAAAATTGCCACCGATGATCGTTTTCAATTTCTCTGGAGATTCTGAATAATTCGCAATGATCGCACCATCCGGCTTCAATCCTTCAGTTACATCTATTTGTCCTAGAAGCGTTGAGTCAACAACGACGACAAAATCTGGATGATACACTTGACTGTGAATAGTTATCGGTTTATCTGAAATCCTCGCAAATGCCCTGATCGGTGCCCCCATTCTTTCTGGTCCGAATTCGGGGAAAGCCTTGATGTATTTGCCCTCGAGAAGAGCTGCACCAGCTAAGATTTCATTTGCCGTCACGATTCCTTGGCCTCCTCTTCCGTGCCATCGAATTTCTACCATCCTATTTATGTGTTGATGCGCTGATGACATCTATTACACCCGACGCGTCATGATGTTACAATATATTATTCTATTTCCCTATTTCAATTCCCTTTGATTTTCAAATAGTCGTCTTTCGTGAAAGAGTATTCGAACATTTAACGACCGACTTCACTAATCGGTCAAAAAACATTTGGGGATTGACACCTCAGATACTTGTCTCTTCATTTCTCATAAAATGGGTTCCTTCGATTCTTTGCGCCAAGGAGTTGGCAGTCGGCTCGTCTAGTATTCACGTTGCATACAGGTGAACACTCTTTTGCTTTGAGATTTGCGAGATTTAGCCCAATTTATGTTGACAGGCATTGTTTCTTGGATTTCGCTATTATGCTTCGATAACCACGATCCTTACTCATCATTTGGTAATTGCTCCTCGAAAAAACCGCAGGATTTAAACGGGATAACACTATACAAGTTCCCAGAGGCAGATAACGGATGGCTGCCCACGAAATGAGGTAGGGAATGGAATGGCTGCGAGGATATTGGATATATCGGAACTTACATCAAAAGATATCAACATAGCAGGTGGAAAGGCAGCGAACTTAGGGGAATTAGTAAACGCTGGTTTCAATGTCCCCCCAGGATTTGTTCTAACGACGGAGGCTTTTGACTATTTTGTTGAAGTGAACAGTCTTATGACAATAATTGAATCTGCACTGTCACATCTAAATATCTCAGATGACAAGAATCTGCAAGATGTTTCACATAAAATTAGAAATGCATTCGATGAGGCGGCCATTCCGAGGGATCTTTCAGAGGAAATCTTGGCAGCATATAAGAGACTTATCAAAAAGGAGAGTTTCGAGTGTTCGGTTGCAGTGCGTTCGAGTGCAACTGCTGAGGATCTTCCGACGGCGAGTTTCGCAGGGCAGCAGGATACGTTCTTGAATGTAAGCGGATCTGAAGAGCTTCTTGATAAAGTCAAGAAATGCTGGTCATCGCTTTTTACCCCTAGGGCGATTGCGTATCGAGTGAGCAAAGGATTCGCTCATGACCAAGTTAAGCTCGCAGTCGTCGTCCAGAAAATGGTTAACTCGGAAGTCTCTGGGATAATGTTTACTGTGGATCCAAATTCTGAGCTTCCACATATTATCATAGAGGCTGGTTACGGCCTAGGAGAAGCGATGGTTGGAGGAAGGGTCACACCAGATACATATGTTGTCGATAAGTTTCACAGGAAGATCATAAATAAGCGCGTGGCAAAGCAGACGTGGAAGCTTGTAAAAGGTGATAATGGAGAAAGTAAGAAGCAAGATGTAAGTGAGGAAATGGCATCAATCCAGAAACTCTCAGATGAGCAGATTCTCACTCTTGCTGAGATTGGAAGACAGATCGAGCTGCATTATAATACACCGATGGATATCGAGTGGTGTATTGAAAGAGGCAGGATCTATATAGTGCAGGCAAGACCTGTTACTACGCTTGCCTCAGTAACAGGAAGCGTTGAGGAGGAAATTACCGGAGCTGGTTCGATGCAAGAACAAGTCGAAGTGGAAATATCGGGTCAAAAGGTTCTTGTGAGGGGATTGGCAGCAAGTCCCGGTGTAGCGCAGGGACCTGTAAGGATATATGAGGAGACGATGAGTCTTGACGTTGTGAAGGACGGTGACGTTCTTGTCACCGTTATGACAACTCCAGATATGGTTCCAGCAATGGCAAGGGCTTCTGCTATTGTGACTGATGAGGGTGGAATGACTTGCCATGCTGCGATTGTTGCCCGTGAACTGGGGATACCATGCGTCGTTGGTGCAAATAACGCGACAAAGGTGCTCAAAAATGGGATGATCGTTACTGTAGATGGAAAGATGGGCGTAGTTTATGAAGGAGCAGTATCATTGAGTGAAAAAAAGGAAGTTCAATTGACGTCCCAGATTGGAAGGCCTGTTCCCATAACTGGAACAAAGATCCTAGTGAATATAGGCGTACCTCAGAAAGCAGAAGAATACTCAAAATTACCAGTTCAGGGCGTGGGTCTAATGAGGATTGAATTCATATTCACCAGCTATATCAATGAACATCCTCTTGCGATGATGGAGCAGGGTCGGGCCAATGAATTCGTCGAAAAACTCGCCGAGGGCATATCGATTGTAGGGCGGGCATTTTATCCGAGACCCGTTCTTGTAAGAACATCCGATTTTAAGACAAACGAGTATCGCGAAATGAAAGGTGGGGAAAAATTCGAACCTCACGAATCGAATCCGATGATCGGATGGCGAGGTTGTTCTAGGTACGTTTCTGAGCAGTACCGAGAAGCATTCAAACTCGAATTGCTGGCTATTAAGAAAGTGAGAGAAGAAATGGGTCTGAAAAATATTTGGATAATGCTTCCCTTCGTCAGAACCGTTGAAGAGTTAAAGAAAATCAATAAAATGATGGAAGAGATAGGACTCGAACGTGGCAATGATCTCAAGCTTTACCTTATGGCAGAAGTTCCTTGCAACATCTTCATGGCGGATGAATTTGCAGATTACTGTGACGGCTTTTCAATCGGAAGCAATGATCTAACTCAGCTCATCATGGGTGCAGACAGGGACTCAGATATTCTCGGAAAAATGGGGTATTTTGATGAGAGGAATGAAGCGATCAAGAGGGCCATTGCTCATTTGATAGGGGCAGCGCACAAAAAAGGAAAGACCGTTTCGATTTGCGGACAAGCTCCTTCCGTGTACCCTGAGTTTACGGAATTTCTTGTTCGCCAGGGAATTGACAGCATAAGCCTCAATCCTGATACAGTTATTGATACAATCAGTTTGGTGGCCCAGGTTGAACAAAAGATCATATTGGAATCGATCAGGAAATGAAGAAATAGAAACCCATCAGAAACTGACTTCAATGGGGATTAACCTCCCTCCTGGAGTAATCGTGTCGTTACTTCGACGAGAGGATGGTGAGACCCTTCAATTATTTTCACATCATCCATTGTAAATAATCCTCTTCCAGTGGCTGTTTTCTCAAGGCCCAGCTCAACATCGATGCTCGGCTCAAGAACGAATGCTGTGAACTGCCTGACTCCCATGGCCTT
Organism: Methanomassiliicoccales archaeon; assembly: GCA_038850735.1. Classification (NCBI taxonomy): domain Archaea; kingdom Methanobacteriati; phylum Thermoplasmatota; class Thermoplasmata; order Methanomassiliicoccales; species Methanomassiliicoccales archaeon. Next base: position 173,119 of record JAWCLO010000001.1, on the reverse strand, counting down.
TGCTGCCAAAACCCGATGATGTCCATCAATAAGCAGGTAGTGATCCTTCTTCTGCACAACGATAATTGGCTCAACGAGCCCTCTCTTGATTTCATATTGACGCCCTCGAAGTTCATCCGCATAAACCTCGTGCTGAGTAGGCCGCAAGGATTCAATGGGTATAACTCTCCTCTTCACGTTGATTCTAATTTTGTGCTTTGATTCGAGGAAAGCCTTGATCATCATCACCTTACTAGGCGTGGCGCGTTCGATATGAGATCTGACGATATCGATGTTTGAAATCATTCCTATTAGTTTGCCTTCTTTGTCCACTACTGGTAGATTTCTCAGACCATATCTGAAAAGAATTCTCGCAGCATCATCGATATCCATCTCTGGTGGTACGCTGATTGTTCCCTTTCTGATGATGTCTTTTATTCTCGCCGCCGGCTTGGATGCTGCTCTAAGCAATTCTTTAGCCGTGATGAAACCAACAAGCTTTCCATTTTCTGAGACTGGTAATCCATGAAATTCCGTCGAAATCAATCTCTTTGTTGCCTCTTCTACACTGATGTCTGGAGGTAAAGACACAACATTTCTTATCATGTAGTCTTCAACCTTGATTTTCTTATCCATTTTAATCAGCCCATGATTTGTGCATACATACCCGCGTCATGTGATTGTGCAGCCTCTTTTAGCGTTTCCAACGGGAAACTATAACGGGCACTTGCACATACGGTTGACCTAAGGGATAAATATATCATACTTATTGTGGGTTTTCTGCACGATGCCCCGGTAGTGTAGTGGCCTATCATCCGGGCCTGTCGTTTCCGCCGAGGAAACAGAAAGCCCGGGACTCGGGTTCAAATCCCGGCCGGGGCGCTGGGTATTTTCTTACGCTAGAATACTGAATGAAGTCTTATTCATATAGAAATATTAGATAAAGAATAAGATTTGGGCATTCTTTAAAGGTATACGTTATTTTTTTCCTTTACCTTTCCGTTTAAATGTATATATAAATGCGAATAGAATCAAAAAACTAGTTGCTGCTATCAGGACATGCCACACCTCTAATCTGTAAGATGCTATCTCCGTGCCAGGCTTCACAATTATTCTGGTTGATACAACATTATTGAACTCCGAGATCTCAGCGACTGCGTTTTCGCCGTCTACGGTGATCTTCAGGAAATGCGCCCCTTCAGTTGAAGTCCAGGTTACAACTATCGCTCTTGTATCGTTTGCCTGCATGTTGATTCTCAATTCTCTGAAGACATAATCGTCCACCATAAACGACAGCGAAATGTTATGCAGATCGTAAATACCAGCATTCCTTACATAAACTGTAATACTGATATCCTCTCCTCTCTCTGGGTAATTCGGAAAGATCTCGATCGCTGAAAAAATAATCAAATCTGGTATTTTTACTTGTACTAATTGCTCAAGAAATCGAGATTCATTGAAATTATCTGTAATCGTCAATCGGACTCTGTACTCTCCTTCCTTTGAATATGTGTGTATTGGAGTGGCATCAAGTGATGTTGATCCGTCGCCAAAATGCCATTTGTAAGAAGTGATCAAACCGTCCGGATCGTAACTCAAGTCGGTGAATGTGATTGTTGTTGGATGTTTCATATCGATTATTTGCCAACCAAAATCGCAGACGGGAGGAAGGTTGCGTACGATGATTTCAGAAAATGAGGAATTGGTCCTGCCAAGATCGTCTTTGACAAATAGCGTGATTTCATATCTTCCTGGAGAAAGATAAACATGTGTAGAATTTCTTTCAGAGCTATAAGTTCCATCGCCAAACGACCATTTCCACTCTATGATGTAACCATCTGGGTCTATTGAGAAATCGTAGAAGTGAATTGGCTGTAAGCTCTTCGCATCCAATGGGTCGATTTCGAATTGAGCAATTGGCGGCGAGTTCTTCACAGTTATAGTAAAATTGATTTTTGATTGAGCACCTGAATCGTCAACAACTGTGAGGTAAATCACGAATTCGCCTGGTCTATTGTATCGATGCGATGGATTCCTCAATGATGAGGATATGCCATCTCCAAATTCCCAATAATAACTAGTTATGTATCCATCTGGATCATATGATTTGTCAATAAAAAAAACATCAGCTCCGCCACAGGGTGACTCAGGAAACCAGGAAAAGAGCGCGGATGGTGGGAGGTTCTCGATTGATACGATTAATCCACTCGTGTTGCTTGCACCCATATCGTCCCAAACAGTGAGTGTTACGCAGAAAATCCCTTTTGCTGAGTATAGGTGAAGGGGGTTCTTGTCAATCGAGGTTGAACCGTCGCCAAAATCCCACGATCTTTTAATTACTGTTCCATCGATATCAAATGATTCATCTATGAATTGGATGGCATTGTTAATAGTTGCCTTGAACGAAGAGCAGTTAATTCTTGCCACAGGTTTCACATTGCCGACTGCTATTGCCCTCACCAAGAATGAAGATTCACCATCATTGTCCATTACAGATAGTGTCACATTGTACACGCCTCTTTTCTGATAAACATGAATCGGTGAAGGATTAGTAGAATTACCACCATCGCCAAAATCCCATGTGAATGCCTCAATATATCCATCTAGGTCATAGGAGCGTTGTGCAAAAACGACAGTCTCATTCATCCGAGGGGAATCGGGGCTATATGAGAAATCCGCTACGGGAGGAGTGTTTCTAATTTTGACTTTTTCGATTTCAAAGACTTCGATTGCCTCGTTATCTCGCACTCTTAATGTAACATTGTAAACTCCACTTCGCGAATAGATATGCATGGGATTTCTGTCGTATGAAAAGACCCCATCTCCGAAATCCCATGTCCAGTTCACAATGGTCCCATCATGGTCTGTCGATTCATCGAAAAATCTTACGATTTCAAAAGTGGTGGGTTCCGAGGGAGACCAAAAAAAGGATACTATTGGAGGAGCAGATGCATCTGTTAGCGGAGTGAGAAATGGATATTGGTCAGCACATAATCCGCCTGAGATATATTTGGGAGTATCACCTATGCCATCACTCCCATTTATGTTTTGTTGTGGCCCACTTTTGAGATCTAATTCCCTGTAGTCATCCCAATAGTTACCTCCTAGGGGATATTCTAGATTGTAGTGATTGTTACCATTATCCATTGCGCTTATTTCATTCATGCAAAAGTCATTTCTGAAAAAGAAGCAATCAGCGCTGTTTATAGATCTTATTCCAAAAAGATTGTGATGAAATGAACAATTGCTGATCTTGATACCAATCGAATTAATAATGAGCGCACCAAACCCATTATGCGAGAATGTGAAAGATTCAATTGAAAGATTGGTGCAATCAATAATAATGAATGCACCACTTTCTAGTTTATCTGGATTAAATTCTTTATTTTTCTCTTCGTAGAGGTAGGTCAAAGGTCCTGAAGTGATGAAATTTCCAGATAGATTATGAATAAAGTGATCTCTTGAAGATCCATAAATAATAAAATCGTATTTATTGTTGCTTACTTTGTTATCAATTAAACTAAGGTTCTTTGAATAGGATAGAACTATCCCAAAAGAGCTTCCAGAAATCACGCATCCAATTACAGCTATGCCTGAAGAATTCTTGATTTCGATCCCAGTGAGTTTCACTTCTGAGGTAATATTCAAAATGGCCGATCCCGTAGAATTACTCATGGAAATGCCATTCTCTGATCCCAGAATTATTGTATTTGCTACCACAGCATGAGATGTATTGTTGATGTTAACCGATCCATCGGGTGATTCCAGAATGCAATGATTAATTATAAGGGACCCCTCGATTTCAATACCACTTCTTCCCGAGCAGCTAGAAAACCCCCTAATTGTAGAATTTAAAAATGAAACGTCTGAATTCCCAGTTGTCGAAATGGAATAAAATGCAAATCCACCCGTGGTAAGCTTGGAATTCTCCACGACAAACATGCCGCATACAAGAATCGTGAATTCGTGAGTACGATTCCACGAAAACATAATGGTGGAATTCTCCACATAGAATTGTCCAGTTTCCTCAACTAACACATTGCAGGAAAGGGTGACGTTTTCGTTTAGGATGCTATAATTTTCTTTTATCTTCAATGTTGGAATGCACCAGCTGCTCATCTCGTCATTTGCTTTCCATTTATCAAACGTTGCGTTCGCTCTTATCTGAATCAGGACTGGGGAATACATATTGCAAGTCCATGAAAATGACAATATACTAGATGATTGTGGAGAGAGGTTGAGGAAATTTGCAGCGATCAATTCGCCATCAACGATGAGTTCAATCGGTAAATTAAATTCGGTGTTGGAACCGAGATTAGTCACTATTGCGGTGATATTGCACTTCTCACCCACATAGCACTCATCGCATTGAATCCCGGTAATTGCTATGTCGTGACTCCTCGACTCAACGAAATGAACTTCTGTTTCTGGATCACCTAGTAAATTAAGCGACATGTATGCCCATCTATATGGTCCAGTGCTCGCCACCGCCGCAAGAAGATCCTCTTTCGAATCCGCAAGAGCATGCCCAAGATTCCTTATGCGCTCATTGAAGATCGAGTCAAAGAACTCAATATCAAATTTCTGGGAAGGCCCTTCTGTACTCCCCTGAGTATACCACCCATAGCGTGAGTTCGCAATCGCTGCAAACGCTCCATGTGTACCCGCAACAAAGTGCTCTACAATCGAGTCTGTCTCGCCGCCTTTTTCTAGATCGAAGGCCCCGACGTCACATGCTTGGGTGTATAGCAAAAAGTAACGGTTATTAGTCAGGGCGCGAACATCGTTGATATCCAGATCTGCAAAGCTAGTGACGCTGCCGTGTCCTATATGGTTCAAAATGTGTATGCCTTGGTTAATCGCATTTGTCAAGGCATAAGTTGAGAACGACCTATCTCTTTCGTAAAGCCTCAAGATATCCAAATCGGGATCGCTAGCAGGGAAAGTACTTTCAGCAACTTCATCCTTATAATCCCCTCCCCAGGTTGGATAATTGTCAAGTTTGTTGCCTACAAGAACAATTCTGTTAAGCCAATCATCACACTGTGAGGTTTCATAGGCAATGGTTTTCGAAACAAAATTGTGTGCTTCATATACGGTGCTTACAGGAGCCCTCCCAACATACACTTCCGCGAGAAGATCCGCCTCTTCTCCGTTTGCCCCCCCACCATCTCCATCACCTTCGCCGTATACACCATCTCCATCGTTATCCCACTCCCCGTCTAATCCTGCATAATAGATGTCTGCCGGTATCTGCGCTTGGTACAACCCATTTTTCACGAAGACTTTCCTGCAAGGTAAGAGCTCATCGTCACCTCCAAGAAGCACGTATTTTGTGGCCCAGTTATAATGCGCAAATTTAATGAAGTTCCTTATTTTGGTCTGAGTGTCATTTCCATGTTCGCTATGTGATTCTGGATCTCCCCAGAAGACCCTACTTGATTTGATCCATTCGACAGTGACGATCCTTGTGGTCAGATTTCTTAATCGCGGATTTACGGATCCTCTTGATTCCTTCCATTCTTTTAATGTCAGGAAAGCACCTTTCATATTTTCGTCTGTAATGATTACATATTCCGACGTATCCAGATTTTTTGCGGGTAAATACGTGCTATAAGGGTCAAAGTATCTGTCCAACATGTCCGGATTCTCAATGCGTTGTCTCAGATCATCGGAGATCCAACCGAGAATGTTTTCGTTCCTATCATCCCTTTCAACATTGATTGACTCCAAAATGCATCTTATTTTCATCATTTTCGAAAAAATCACGGAGTTGTTTGTTAATTCAAATGATACTGGACAAACGCAAAAAGTTGCCACAGGCAAACCCTCAAGGCGATGAACTCCACCGAATTCAACTTGAACGCCTGGAAGTCTTGCAAGGACTGCAGGCAATGATTCTTTTAATTCATACTTATTGGTATCATTGATTGGATATATTTTTCCAAAATTTGTAGCCCATGAATTTTGCCTGATCCAAATAGGACTTACCGTTTCATACCGATAGTCGAGAAATATTGCATCCGGTGGAAGCAAAATGTTGATACTTTTGCATGGAAACATTATGCCATATTCGTTTACCTTCCAAAAAACATCATTCATATGTTCATTCACATCTAGAGTGGCTGTCCAAACTTCATACTGTCCCAAATCAATAGTGACCTCTAAATTTTTGGAAACAACGTCTGTAGATACGACGTGGTCATTCGTTCCAGGTGCATTTAATCCAGTAAATAGTATTAAGACCGCTAAGAGTGCACATAGAGGGTTCGCCAGACCCAACTTCATCCGTTGAATTCTCCTTTGGAAAAAGATAGCAATCAACAGATTAAATTGTTTGTGTTTTTGCGGTCAATCGAGAAAATTTATGCAAATTTTTGGCCGAGATTTCACAAGGTTCCTTGATATCATGCCAGTTTCAAGCCAACATGCATTGAAAACGCCTGATGGCACGAGGCATGTAGGAGTCAAACGCGCATTTGAAGCGAGATCGATAATCTTCGACCCCTTCAATATGCATATATCTTCCATAGTCACGGCAGTTAAAAGCCTTGCATAATCAACGACGTGAGCACACGAAGAATCTATTCTGATCGAAAGAACTCCATCGCCATTGTCCCTTACTTCTATGACTGTTCTGTGAGCACATAGATCCATGTCGACAAGGACTCTTGAAACCAGATGACTCACCTTAGCCTTATCGAAATACCGTCTACGATATTAGATGTTTTGTAGCGAAACGAAGCCAGAGATTTAATTTTCATATGTGAAATATAGAGATCCTAAAGCTCATTCCTTAAAGACTGTTCCCAATTCCATTTATTTGTCAAAGATGACGATCCCTAGTAACGAAAAGTTTATTGAACCCTGCTTATCAATCGGGAGCCTATGCGAGAACTATTGCACGCAAAGATACATCGTGCGACCGTCACTAATGTAGAACCAGAGTATACTGGAAGTATCGGCATTGATGAATTCCTTTTAGAAAAAGCCGATATATGGGAGGGAGAAAAAGTCCTCATTTCAGACATAAATAACGGCGCGCGGTTTGAAACTTATGTAGTTAGAGAGAGAGCAGGCTCTGGTATTATTGCTGTTAAGGGGGCAGCAGCACGACTTGTGAGTGTTGGTGATAAAATCATTATTATGGCATTTGAAGTCACTAATGCGCCTGTAGAACCAAAGGTTGTTATTGTAGACGATGAAAATCGTTTTATCAGATACTCATAGTAGAATCTTTTATGCATTAATCTAAGCTTTATTTGTTTCGAGAACATTTGTCCATGTAGAAGTCACATCGTTGAATCCTCGCGCAAACTAGCCGACGTTGGGAATCAAGAAACTTAAATGATATAGGAAGCTATCTACCTGATCGGAGGGAGATCATCGCTTTGAATGTTTATACTGATGGTGGCTCACGGGGTAACCCAGGACCTGCTGCTTACGCCGTTATCATCGAAGGTGAGCGCGGTGAGATCTTAAGGGAATTCTCCCAGTATGTTGGCAGAGCAACGAACAACGAAGCTGAATATAGAGGAGTTATCGCTGGTCTAAGAGAGGCCACGAAGTTCGGTGCTAAGAAGATAAGGTTATTCGTTGATAGTGAGCTCATCGCAAAACAATTGCTGAGAGAGTACGCCATTCGAGCATCTAACTTGATTCCATTGGCTGGAGAAGCATTTGAGCTCATGAGGAATTTCGATGAGGTGTTGATAGCAGCAGTCAGGAGAGAAGATCCGATGATCTCTCGTGCCGATAGGCTTGTTAATATGGCGCTCGATGCGCGTGAACGAAATTCTACCACAAAGAACCATTAAAATTTGAAGATCTCAAGAATTTCATTTAGTGAGACTACGCCGATTTCTCAATATATTAAATGGTTTGTACCAAAACGGTGGCCTATTGTGAAATTGATGGCTGCCGATCGCGAAACACGAGCCTGAGGATGAAGAAATCTCCTCCTGAGAGTTCCATGCCTCTCAAAATATATCATCAGACGCTCTCGGGTCTTTCACTCCTTATTTCTGTTGCAATTTCTTCAATTCTAATTTGGCGCTGCACGCCTGTGTCCATGTTCCTCAAAATAATTGAATTTTCCTGCAGCTCTTTGGGACCCAGGAGAATCGAATAGCGAGCGCCTGTAGACGATGCGTACTTTAGATTTTTTTGCAATGATCTTCTCATTAAATCGATATCTGCAGAAATCCCCTCTTTTCGCAATTTAGTGACAATTTCAAAACCTTTCAGCCTCAAGTCTTCATGAAGTGGAATCACAAAAACATCAATTCGCTTCCTTGATATTTTTGCGCCTTGCTTTTCCAGGGCAAGCAATGTCCGATCAAATCCTATGGCGAAACCAGTCGAAAAAACTTTCTCGCCTCCGAAAAGTTCGGCAAGAGAATACGATCCCCCGCCGCAAACTTGCTTTTCTGTGCCAAGAGATGGTACTTCTATCTCAAACACCATACCAGTGTAGTAATCGAGTCCGCGAACAACACCAAGATCTATTGTGATATTCGTGACGCCCATGATTTCGAGTATGTCCACCAGGTCTTGCAGATATTCAATCGCCTCTCCCCGCAAATGCCTGGTTTGCTTGAGTATGTCTGGAGATCCTGAGATCGATGTTATCTCGATAATTTCACGAATGGAGTCTTCATTGATTTTCTTTTGTTGCATGAGTTGGCGTGCTTCATCGTATGATTTCTTGTCAAGCTTCTGCAGGATCAGGGCAGCATCATCACCATCAATGCCATTTCTTTTCAAAAGATCCCTTAAAATGCCTATATGCCCGATCCTTATTCTATAACCTTCAAGTCCTATTCTTGAAATGATTGAATGCGCAAGGGCAATAACCTCCGCGTCGGATTCAGGATTCTTGACACCTATTAACTCGGCGCCAAATTGGTAAAACTCGCGGAATCTACCGCTCTGCGGTCTTTCATACCTGAAACACGGGCCGATGTAGAATAATTTTAATGGACGGGGCAGATCTGAAAGTTCGTTGATAAAGAAGCGTATAACAGGCGCGGTGAGTTCTGGTCTCAGGGTGAGCTGGCGGCCGCTCTTATCTTCGAACACATACATTTCCTCAAGAATACCCGGTCCAGATTTTATCGTGAAAAGCTCAGCGTGCTCAAAGATCGGCGTTGCAATTTCTCTAAAACCAAAGATTTCAGCTTCTCTCCTCATTATACCTTCGTAGTGGCGCCTTCTTTCCATTTCATCAGGTCCGAAATCCCTCGTACCTCTGGGTCGCTGAATCATCTCGTCCCCATTGAAAAGGCATATAATAATGATTTCTCACGCATCCACATGCATGCTATACGATTCTGATCGCCTGATCAAGATCTCTCACAATATCTTCGCTGTCTTCGATCCCGATGGAGAGGCGAATAAGAGTGTCTTTTATACCAAGTTGTTCCCTCTCCTGTTGAGAGAGTGAGGCATGGGATGTATTGAACGGCATGCTCGCTAGCGATTCTACCCCGCCAAGGCTCGTTGCTAATTTTATCAAGCGTAGGGTTTTCAGCATTCTCTCGGCTTCCCTTCTTCCTCCTGCGATTTCGAAGCTTACCATGCCGCCAAACCCTCTTAACAGAGATTTTGCCAAATTATGCTGGGGATGGCTAGCGAGTCCAGGATAATAAACACGCTCTACTGATTTATTTGATTCAAGGTATTCAGCTATTATTTTCCCGTTTTCGTTGTGTTTCTGCATTCTTACGGCAAGCGTCTTTAATCCCCTCAAAAGAAGGAACGCTCCAAATGGATCCAGTACGCCACCAAAAACAATTCGCCTCTTTGCTATCTCCTCCATATGCTTACTTTTCCCAACGACGGCTCCAGCAATCAGATCCGAATGGCCGTTGAGGTATTTTGTGCAACTATGGATTACGATATCTACACCCATGTCGATCGGATTCTGATTCACTGGGGTGGCAAATGTATTGTCAATGATCACGATTGTTCCCAACTCATGGGCTTTCCTCGTGACTTTGGGAATATCAACGATTTTCAGCATCGGATTTGTCGGAGACTCGAGATAGAGCACCTTTGGTGAATATTTTTCAACCGTTTCAAGAATCTCTTCCGTATTGGCTGAATCAACGAAGACAACGCGAATTCCCATGCGTGGAAGTTCACGCTTCATTAATGAATGGGTGCCACCATATACATCCCTTATAGATACGACGACATCATTCTTTTCCAAAAAGGTAATGAGAGTCGTAGCTATTGATGCCATTCCTGACGAAAATACCAATCCTCTTTCCGCACCCTCGAGAACCGCAATTTTATCTTCAGCCATTCTGAGAGTGGGGTTGCCATGTCTCGTGTAAATGTACGAGCCCTCAGGAACGATTCCTTCCCAAGTTTGCTCATCGTCAGTTGGGAAGTAGAATGTCGAAGTTTGAAATATCGGTGGTGTTACAGCCCCAAATGTTCTTTCCTTTTTCTCACCTGCGTGGACAGCTAATGTCGATAAATTTCTCTTACTTTTTTCCATATTGGATAACCTCTTCGAATTGTAGGCAAATCTGAGATATGAGCGCTAGAGATTTAATTTCTATTCTCAATGGATGCCAGAAATTCTCGGCATCTAGCGCTCCTTATTGGTTTTTTTGTCTCCAGTTCTCGCGATGACTATTGTAAGTATATCTTCGTCCACGAGTCGATGTTCAAGTCCTACCATCTGACCCGGGAATTTGGCGCTTTTTCCCCATACATTTGCGTATCTAAAATTTGTGCGAAAGGTTCGATGAATGTGATCGCACACGTCGCCTACTGTACTACCCTTTCTGATTACAAGCGGCTCGGAAAAATCAGGCTCACCACCCTGGGGTTTCAGATAAATCCTAATAAGGTCGAGGCTCTCGTAGATTTTGTCCTTCAAAGCGTCCAAGCCGATACCCTTCTCTGCTGAAATAAAAATGGGAGATAGGTGGGCCATTTCTTTTCTAATATTCTCAATTTCTTCCTCACTCGCAAGATCGACTTTGTTAACGGCTAGGATTGCCTTTAAATACACCCTGTTTCCGGCTAGCACATCGATGAGCTGATCAGGAGTGATGTCCTCCCTTATGATCACCTCAGCGTTCACATATCCGTATTCAGATACGATGATTCTTGCAGTTTCCTCATCAATTCTTGACAGTTTGATTGTAGATTTAACTGTCACTCCACCTCTTTCAAGCTTGGAAATTACAACATCTGGTGGAGCTTGATTTATCCTTATGCCTGCATTTTCAAGTTCTCGAATGAGGACATCGGCGCGAGATTCATAAACATCAACAAGAAAAAGTATGAGATCTGCTGCTCTTACAACTGATAACACTTCCCTTCCCCTGCCTCTTCCCTTTGAAGCATCCTTGATTAAACCAGGCAAATCCAAGATTTGGATCTTAGCTCCCCTATAATAAAGCATACCTGGAACCACGTCTAATGTAGTGAATTGGTAATCGCCTACCTCGCTTCGCGCGTTGGTGAGTTTGTTCAAAAGAGTTGATTTTCCGACACTCGGAAAACCAATAATCGCTACTGTTGCGTTCCCCGATTTTCTCACAGCATATCCTTGACCTGCTAACGATTTTGCCCTTCGTTTCTCCAGTTCACCCCTTAGCTTAGCCAATTTTGCTTTCAATCTTCCGATATGTTGCTGCGTTGCTTTGTTATAGTCGGTAGATGCGATTTCTTCTTCGATTGCCTTGATTTGCTCTTCAATCGTGCTAGCCATGAATCACCTCTTTAGCGGTAAATGCGAGTTCCAATTTTGTTATCTAATGCTCTTTCCAGCAAATATGGTGAGGTTATTATAACACGCCTTCCTCCACCCTTAAGGAAGTCTATAGCGGCCTCGATTTTCGGTCCCATGGTTCCGGACGGAAACTGTCCCTCTTTTAAATAGGCTTCCATCTCTCGAAGGGAGATCTCCCCAATTGCTTGGGAATGGGGTTTTCCAAAATCCAGATATACATGGTCAACATCGGTGACAAATATTAGCAATTCTTCTCCCAACTCCCGTGCAAGGACAGAAGCTGCATAGTCTTTGTCAACAACAGCCTCGACGCCAACAAGACCGTGACCTTTCTGCATGACAGGTATTCCTCCTCCCCCAGCAGCGATCACGATATTTCTCTTGGTGCCGTCTCCGAGGATCGTTCTTTTGATCGCATCAGACTCGATTATACTAATGGGGTATGGCGAGGGAACAACACGCCTGTATCCACCCCTTTTGATATCTTCTACAAACATCCATCCCTTTATTCTCCTAAGCTCTTCGGCCTCCTCTTCTGAGTAAAATGGTCCTATAGGTTTTGTAGGAGTCAGGAATGCATCATCGTTGGAATCCACGAGCACTCTGGTCAAAATTGTTACAACGGTCTTATCTATACTCTCTTTCTTAAGTGCCTCAGTAAGGGCTTGCTGAATCAAGTATCCTAAAAGACCTTGAGATTCGGCTACGCATACATCAATAGGCATGGGAGGGACATCGTCCCTCATCAGTTCATTCTGCAAAAGAATATTTCCGATTTGTGGCCCGTTTCCATGTGTGATTGTCAAATTATATCCTTTCTTTATGATTCTAGCAAGGCTGGAACATGTTATTCTTAAATTATTCATTTGATTTTCTACAGAAGCTTCCTCTCCAGCTCTCAGAATGGCATTGCCTCCTATAGCAACGACTGCTGTTTCCATGTACAACCCCTTTATTATGCGGGCATTCCCATAACTGATTTTTTATTTATTAGTTATCGAAGTCCTCTAAGCTTTGGGTCTTTCTCTTTTTTGAATAGCGTGGGATTGGTAATTGTTTCATATAGTAAATGCCATGAGAAATCTGCACGATAGTATCCCATTACTAAGTCATTTGGTATTTGGAAAGACGCAACTACCCTCTAATAGGCAGGGAAACCTAAAATAGCCTCGTTTTATATCATGACTCAATGAGTTCAACCGATGAATTAATAAAAAGGATTCAGAACTTCAAGAAGAAAAGATTCTCTCTTCCATTGGTCTTGATTATCACCATAGTGCTTTCAACAGCGCTACTCATCTATATGTGGTACTATCTATGTTTCGTATCTGTCATTATTGCACTTGCAATTTATGCTGTGCCCAAGTATTTTGGGCTGACAAATTTAAGGAAACTTGCACTTTTTGGTATAATCGTTTTCCTAATAATGGGTATAGTATTCGGTGTAAAAACCTACTATGATTTTATTGGCTACGGCGGAGATGTGGTAGGCTCCGAGGATGGACTTCTAGTCAACGGGACGGTGTCTCCTTTCCGCGGAAATGCCACAACGATTTACCACTTTTCTATAACGGTGGTTAATGGGACGAATGACAGCACAGTGCAATTGAATGTGACCGATCTTTGGACTTCTGGAACTCCTTTGTCAGTCTACATGTCACCCTATGCGGAAACGGACGAAGGCTACGTTTTTGTCAGCGATCTTACCCTGTGGGAGGGGGTTTTCGAATATCAGTTCTCCTGCGGGGATACACGTACGTACTGGGGCTTTGGCCCATTGAGCATTCCTGATGATGTATTATTCCAGCAGCTACTTATCTCACGCCTTTTGGTTGTATTTTTGCAGATTGGATTGTTGTTCTACCTTGTCATCCTCTTGGTCTGGTGGATGGACATTTCAAAGGCCCGCAGGGATCAGTTGAAGAAGGAGAAAGACGGAGCCAGCAAATCATCTGAGGAACATAAGGAGGAACAGGTGACGGAGAAAGGCAAGGTTGCTGAAAAATTTGTTTGTTCCGAATGCGGTGCAGAAGTTCCTCCTGATGCAAAAAAGTGTCCTCAATGCGGTGAGCCTTTTGAAGAAGAAGAGAAAAGGATTTGCTCAGAATGCGGTGCAGAAATAAAGAGCTCAGATACAAAATGCTGGAACTGTGGCAAGGTATTCGATGCAAAATAGCATTTTCATTAAGGCTTTGGCAACTTTTATCTATTTCCTTTTGGTTAATAAAAATGGGGATGCACCTCGCATATCATCCATCTTACTAGGGTAGATAATATGGTAACGATTGCTGATCAATTGGCCAAAAAGCAGAGAGAAATTTCTGTTTCAGAATTCTTCGAGAGAAATCGCCAGATATTAGGATTTGATTCTCCTACAAAATCGCTCCTTATGGCAGTGAAGGAAGCAGTTGATAATTCCCTTGATGCATGCGAGGAAGCAGGAATTCTTCCCGATATTGTTGTTACGATTGAAAAGAACGGCCAGAACGAATTCAAGGTTACTGTTGAGGACAACGGACCCGGAATCGCGCCAAGAGTTCTGCCTAATATTTTTGGTAAATTGCTTTATGGCTCAAGATTTCACTCTCTTAGACAGGCTCGTGGGCAGCAAGGAATAGGAATATCTGCAGTTGTGCTTTATGGACAGATCACCACTGGGAGACCTGCAGTAATTACCTCAAAGACACAAAAGGACGAACCGGCGGTGAGGGTCGAAATCAAGATAAATACTAGAAAGAACGAGCCAGATATCATCGATAAACAATTTGTTATTTGGGAAGGAAAGGAGCATGGAACAAAAATTGAAGTTTTTTTGACCGGTCGATACGTAACAGGAAAGCAGTCAGTTCTTGAGTACCTAAAGCAAACAGCAATAGTCAATCCTCACGCTGCTATAACATTCACAGATCCCGATGGTAAGAAATATGTCATGTCAAGGGCGACCGATAAACTTCCTTCACCAACCCGAGAGATCCGGCCGCATCCCACCGGCATTGAACTGGGCACTCTTATTAACATGGCCAAAATGACGCGCGAAGAGAAGCTAATTAATTTTCTTAAAAACGAATTTAATAGGATCAGCGAACGAGCAGCGAGGGAAATTTGTGAGAACGCATCGCTCAATCCTGAAATGGATCCACGTGAGTTGAACCTCGAAGAATTCAAGCAACTGCTAGTTGCCATGTCATCAACTCGCGTTCAGCCGCCACCTACAGATTGTCTCTCTCCAATCGGCGAAACTCTTATCCGCAAAGGGTTAAGAAATGTGCTGGACGAGTATAAACCAGAATTCTATGCGCCACCAGTGACGAGGCAACCAAAAGTCTATTCCGGTAATCCTTTCGTCGTGGAAGCTGGCATCGTGTATGGGGGAAATCTACCCGTTGATCAGCCGGTTACCATATTGAGATTCGCAAATAGAGTCCCCCTCCTTTATCAACAAGGAGCGTGTGTAATCACAAAGGCCATAGAGACGATGGACTGGCGACGGTACGGTTTTGAACAAAGGGGCGGTGAGGGCATTCCATACGGTCCTGCGATCATACTGGTGCATGTAGCATCAACGAAAATACCATTTACCTCTGAAGCTAAAGAGGCAATAGCTAATATTCCAGAATTCTACGATGAAATTCAACTTGCACTTAAGGCATGTGCCAGGAAACTGAGAACGCATCTCAATAAAAGAGAAATAAAGGGAAAGACTCGAGCTAAGTTTGAGATTGTTCAGGAAATTCTACCATTAATCGCAGAGAAATGTGCAAAGATTGTTGGAAAGGAAGTACCACCATTAAAAGGCACAATAACAAAGATCATGAATGTCGTCTGGATAGATGATTCCGTGACTTTCGAAAACGGAACACATCGAGTAAAGATCGATATTTACAATTATACGCCAAGAGCCCAGAGCTTCTTCCTGCACATTGCAGTACCTTCCATAGCTCTTAACAAAAAGAGCATTTCGCCTGAGCCTCTTGAAATCAGAGATAATGGGAAGATAACCTGGAAAATTGATCGAATTTTATCTACCGAGCAGTACACCATAAGATTTGTTCTCGAGGGGCTTGAAGCTGATTCGTACGATGAAAACGAAGTTTACACGAGTGGAATTGATCCGGCATTTGTCATTGGAGCAGATCCTCTACCAGGTGACTGGGATCTTGAGATTTTGAAAATCGAAGAAATCGAGGCACAAAAAGAATCTGAAATCGAGCAGGAGGAAGAAGAGATAGATTACGATGAGGAAGGAGAGGTCTTGAATGACGAATGACCAAAGGCATGACCAGGCACTTGACAAGCTTTATGAAATTGCAAATTCTATATATGACCAGATATCCCAAGGCAAAATCCCGAAGATGTTGATTCCTCTCAGGACCAAAGGAAATATAAAATTCGATCATAAGCTAGCGGTCTGGAAATACGGGAATGCAATGGGTGCAAGATCTGCAAAAAAAACAAAAGGAGCGCAAATGCTCCTTCGAACAATGTTTTTACTTGAATTTATTGAAGATATGATTGCACAAAATAAATCTTCAACGCTCAGAGAGATGTATTATATATCCGAAGGTTGGGGAAAAGCAAAATTTTCCTCCCAAGATGAATCAAATTTCCTGGCGGAAGATCTCGAAATAGTTACAAAATGTCTTAGAGAAGATTTCAAGCTCAGACCCGAGGAGAATGGTGCAAGCATTCTAGGAGACCTTACGATAACGGAAGTGGATCGAAAAGGAAGGACGAAGCGCATAAACTGTAGAGACGACGTCGGAGATTCTGGCTATACGATTCCCTATAATGTAGAAAAGGAAAAGATCGAGTTGCTCGAAACGAGTGCGAAGTTCGTTATTGCCATTGAAACAGGTGGTATGTTCGATCGACTCGTGGAAAATCGATTTGATGAAAAATTTGACGCAATCCTTGTTCATCTCAAAGGCCAGCCAGCAAGAAGTACGAGGCGTTTTATCAAGCGATTGAATTCGGAGATGGGACTTCCGGTTGCGGTCTTTACCGATGGCGATCCTTGGTCGTTCAGGATATTTGCTTCTGTTGCATACGGGGCAATAAAGACCGCGCATATCTCGGAGTACTTGGCTACGCCAACCGCGGAATTTATTGGGATTACTGCAACCGACATAATACGGTACGAATTGCCAACGGATAAATTGACTGATATGGATATTAGGGCCTTGAACGCAGAACTTAACGATCCGCGGTTTAACGACGAATTCTGGAGAAGTGAGATCGAGACGATGCTCAAGATCGGAAAGAAGGCAGAACAACAGGCGCTGGCAAAGTATGGCCTGGATTATGTTACGGAGACTTATCTGCCTGAGAAATTGACGGAACTTGGATTAATCTGAATCTATCTTTTTAGGCTGGTTTCAGGAGCTATAAAATAAAAACAGGCCCATTAAACTCTAAGATGATTTCCTCAAAAGATCCTCGATTCTGGATAGGACAAATGTCTTGTCCAAAGTTGATAGGAAATATCCAAGGCGCGGGCCTGATTTTCTTCCGATGAATATTTGGTATAATAATTGAAAAGTAGCATTTGCGGTTAACCCGCTTGTCTTTATGCATCCGTAAATAGCATTGTGGATGGCATCAGCTTCCCAATTTATGCCTTTGAGAGCAGTTGCCAAGCATGTGAGGAACGAGATTTCGGAGTTGCTAATCTCTAATTGCGGTGTTTCATTCAGTAGTGAGAATTTAATCTCTTCAGGTGCAAAATGTTCTAACCAATACCTCACGCATTGTACTCTTTCCCACAACATCTCAGCATCCATCTGCGAGATATCAGAAACATGCTCTGTGCGTTTTAAAATCTCAATTATCGCATCAAAGGAATCAGCAATCTGAACGACATTCACCAAGTGCCTGTATGGAACCTGAAGAGGCTTTTTCTTGCGGATAAATTTTGGCTGTGCGAGTTCATATGCTCGCAGGAGATCCAATTCTTTCTCTTCTGCGCCCCCCTCATAGTATAACCTCTCTATCCTATCGTATTCGTCAACCATGTCAAGAATTCCGAGTCCTGAATCGTAATCAATATGGCGATCAGGATTATATCTGAGCATCGTGAAGCTCAAAACAGGCGCTGGTGTGATTCTGAGTGCATCGATTCCGGTGATTACAGCCCCTGTGGATTTATGCAGCTGCCCTTTTCCCTTTAGCTGAACAAATTCATATGGAACTGGATAGGGAGGTTCGATGTTGAAAACCTCACGGGCAAATCTGATCCCTGTATCATATGAGCCACCAGCAGCTGCATGATCTTTCCCGAATGGTTCGCATGTCACACCGAAAATCTTCCACTTTGCCACCCACTCAATTCTCCAGGGCATCTTTCCGTCGTCTTTCCGGATATCTGCCTTCCCCTCATTGCCACACGGGCATTTGTAGAAAACGTACGGCTTTTCATATCGGATTATCTCGACATCAGCGAATTTTCCGCATGCATTGCAACGAGGATTGTATGGATAGTAATCTTCCGAAACATCCCTTTTCGTCACTTCCTTAAGGATCTCAATAATCTTCTCTCTAGAATTAATGACATTATCAATAGATTCTGCAAATGATCCATTTGCATATAGCTCATGAGTCCAGAAGATCTCAGGTTTAATTCCAAGTAATTCAAGTGCGTCAAGGAATGGCTGGATAAAATGATGGGCGTAGCTCTTATGCTCACCACAGGGGCATCTAATATGGCTAAGGGGTTTCCCAACTTCAACTTCAAAATCGTCTGGCAAAAACGGATATTTCTTGCGCAAGGGATCAAACGAGTCAACTAGATATATAAGCCTCGCATGTCTGCCCAAAGTCATAAGAGCTTTTCGAATTGCGCTCGCCGTGATAGCTTCTCTCAAACTACCGACATGAATAAAGCCCGAAGGGCTTATCCCAGTCGAGATGAGATGTTCACGAGACGAGGTCGCCAACGAGGATGCAATAACATCGGCCCAATGCATACTACCGGATTGGCAGAATCTTGAGTCGTAGTTATAAACCTATGGATATTCCGGTCGTATTTAGGCAAGAAGGCATTGAACCTAGCAGTAAGCAGTTGTGCAACAACTTATAAATATGACAATTCCAAATCAAAGTCCGTAATGCCTAAGAAAAAAAGTGATGGGTTTCAATCGGCGGCGGGTCTCATCAGATACTTTGAATCAGAAGATGAAAAGGCCATAAAGATTAATCCTTGGTTTGTTATTGGAATGGCGGTTGCACTTATTGTCATTGTAGAGCTTTTGGGACGTTTGTTTCCGACATGAGTTTCGAGTCTAGAGTTTTCGAAGGACCTTATGCAAAATCTAATAATGATCGCAAAGTAGCTGATTTGATAGCGCGCTAAGCCATGAAATCTTCCCGGGGTGGAGAAAATACATCAATGGCTATCGAGTCCTCAAGAACCTCGACTTCATGTTCAAGATCCGGCTCGATTTGATAAGCATCTCCCTGATTCAGAATATTTGATACCCCGCCAATTGTGATCCTTATCTTCCCCTTCTGTACGAATCCAATTTGTTCATGAATGTGTTTATGCGGCGGTATCACAGCACCCTTCTTCAAGACAAATTCCACAATCTGGCATTTCTTGCCGGACGCTACGACCCTTCTTAATATTTTTTCGGATACATTTACGCTCTTCGTGGCTGAAGATCTGATTATCATATTCTCACCTTTGAAATTTATCCGACCAATATGTTTCAAGTATTCGTAATTATTGCTCAATTGAATGAAATCTGTTATTTGCAGTGGCGTGATTTGAATGATCTTTCTGAAATTGCAGAAATTATCGATTTCGATGTGAAAAAAATCATTTTTTGGAAACATAAATAAATTGCTAGAGCAGTGTAAGAACTAATCGGGTTGATTATTATGATGAATGGAAAGCAGTACCTTGACAGTCTCAGAAAGATGAAGACGGAAGCGTACGTTTTCGGCGAAAGAATCGAGAATGTGGCTGATCATCCTTTTACTTGGGAACATGCCAATGCCGTTGCAATGACCTACGAGCTGGCACACGATCCCCAGTATGCAGAATTGATGACAGCGAAATCACACCTAACTGGAAAGACGATCAATCGATTTACTCATATCCATCAAAGCACAGAGGATCTTGTCAAAAAAGTGAAGATGTTGAGATTGCTCGGTCGTAAGACTGGATCTTGTTTTCAAAGATGCGTTGGCCTTGATGCAATGAATGCCTTGTACACGACAACTTATGAAATGGATCAGAAACTAGGAACTGAGTACTTCCAGAGGCTGAAGAAATTCATTCTGAGGGTGCAGGAAGACGATCTGATGATAGGAGGAGCAATGACGGATGTTAAAGGAAATAGGGGAATACGCCCGTCGCAGCAAGCAGATGCTGATATGTTCATGCACATCGTCGAGAAAAGAGACGATGGAATCATCGTGAGAGGTGCCAAAGCTCATCAAACTGGCTCAGTGAATTCTCATATGATGCTTGTAATGCCAACGCTCAATATGACTGCTGACGACGCAGATTATGCTGTGTCATTTGCTGTTCCAACAGATGAGAAAGGCGTCATTCACATATTGGGCAGGCAGACGAACGATACAAGAAAATACGAGAAAACGCTCGATCGAGGGAATATTTCATATGGTATCGTAGGTGGAGAAGCACTTGTCGTTTTCGATGATGTATTCATTCCTAACGAGAGGGTCTTTATGGCCGGTGAATTCGAGTTCTCTGGGACGCTTGTTGAGCGATTTGCATCATATCATAGACAGAATTACGGTGGTTGCAAAGCAGGGGTTAGCGATGTAATCATAGGAGCGAGTGCTGCCCTAGCAGATATTCACGGCATTCAGCAAGCATCCCATGTACGCGAGAAGCTCACAGAAATGATCCACCTCACTGAAACTCTTTATAGTGGATCAATTGCATGTTCCAGCGAAGGGTTTGCGACAAAGTCGGGAGCATATATGGTAGATCCGCTTCTCGCAAATATCACTAAGCAGAATGTAACTCGTTTTATGTACGAAATCGGTCGAATTGCGCAGGATCTCGCAGGGGGAATAGTTGCGACTCTCCCCAGTCAAAAAGATTTCAATAATCCCATAACCAAGCCTTATTTGGAGAAATATCTCAAGGGAAGAGATGGTGTGCCAACGGAGCATAGAGCAAGACTGATAAGATTGATTGAAAACATTTCCACTGGAACAGCACTCATTGAATCGATGCATGGAGCTGGATCGCCGCAAGCTCAAAGAATCATGATCTTGAGGCAAGGGGATCTTGTGGCGAAGGCAGAATATGCCAAGACCCTATGCGGAATTAAAGATGACGAGGTTTTGAAGAAAATTAGAGGAAACTAATTTTCCTCATAAGTACGTGCCTGAGAAGCGGCACGTCACCATATTCTTTCCCGAAACCCTTATATGTGGTTTTCTCAATTCCTGCCACCATGTGCGCTTTTATGTCTATGCATCTTGAAGATGAAGCAGAAAGAAAGACACTTGCATTCATCATGAAGGCAGAAGTTCCGATTGATATTGTTGTAAAGAAATGGAGCAGGGTTCCAGTAAATCATAAGGAGTGGCTGTGGGGAAAGATATCTTCTAAGATCGAAAGCGACTCTAACATCACCGATGAGCAGAAAGCAAGATACGAAGAAGTAAAGAAGGCACTCAAATTCTAATAGCGAGGATTCTCTTCGCTTCCGGAGAATTTCGCACTTTATTCCCTTTATTATAGTTCAGCGATTGTGTCTTTTTAATTTTTTTATCGAACTATAATATAATTTACAGCATGATCTCAAGGAATCTGCCTTAGAATTGACTGAAAAATTCGGATAGCAGTGGACGTGAGTCCACTGCCAAAAATTCTTTAAGGTCTCACCGCAATCTTTCCAGGTGAGAGTTTCTTCTCCTGTCTTATGACCTGGTTCGGCAGGTCTTCGAGCGGAGCTATTTCTGCACAAATCTCTCCAAATGGAATTCCCATCTTCTTAGCCTTGGACATTACGGCCATCGCAGTCCTGTATTCAAATCTTGAGTATCCCCAGCTTCCGAATACATTTACTTCCTTGTTGCAGAAATCTACATGTGGGTTTACCGAGGTCTCACCAGTGTTTGTGAAATGACCCATCTCGACGACAGTCCCTCCGCGTCTTACGAGTTTTAAAGCTTCAGAAAATGCTGCCGGGACACCAGTCGCCTCAATTACGACATCTGCACCGATGCCGTTGGTCAGTTCCATGATCCTTTCTACACGATCTTCGGTTGTTGCGTATTCTTTCATGTTGATGACTTCGGTCGCACCCATCTTCTTTGCCTGCTCCAGTCTGCTTGGTACAATGTCAATACCAATAATGTTTGTCATTCCATACACGTTGTTGACGACAGTGTGACATTGACCGATTGGGCCAAGACCCTGGATCACGACTGTTTGCGATGGATCGACGCCTTCGCCAGCGTGGGCGCAATCCGTTCCACCTGCCTGCGCTCTCTTGAATGTCCTTGTTGCCACAGCCATTGGTTCTACGAGTACCATTTCCTTCTCGGTCAAACCTGGTGGGAATTTGAAAACTGGCATATGCTTCGGGATGTAAACCATCTCGGCAAATCCACCCCACAAGTGTGGTGGATCGTTCGCCGTATGCGTACTGATCCCTACAACATCCATGTTCATGCACAGGCTCTCACGACCTGGCGTGTTGTGGCAGAACCAGCACTCGCCGCACTTTGCAAGGCATGTAGCGATGTAGTCCCCCTCCTCAAGCGGTTTCCCCGTGTAATCGACTTTTACGCCTTTACCGAGTTGGCGAACTGTTCCGAACCACTCATGTCCAAGTATGTGTGGCAGTGGTACAGGTAGTCTTCCGTAGATAATGTGGGTGTCTGTTCCGCAGACTCCACAGAGTTTCACATCTGCAACGATATCACCTGGTGCTGCTTTAGGAACTGGGAAGTCCATCATTTTAAGATTCTCGGGGCCTCCCGCCTTTGTTAAAACCATGGCTTTTACCATATTTTACCCCCTGATTACCTAATTTGATTCGGCACTTATCAATGTTTCGAAATCTAGGCCATATGACTCATCATTTGCACTTCAATATACGAAGTATTGGTACGATATTGACTGAATGAAATGTACTGGTATGATGGTTTTCCACATTGAGATATACAAAAAATGATAATGTGTACAAAAAGGAGCGCATCCTTGGAAATGGAATCGCAGCCACTCGTAATTTTGATTCAAACTTAGAATATCCAACTTGTTTCAATGGCAATTCGCAGTTGAAGGATTTGACCTTGGTTTTCTTAATTACATTCCGTTTTCTTCTTTTCTTTCTTTACGATCTTTGAAGCGACGTACACGGCAAAATCTACAACGGGCAAATTGCATGATGCATCACTGAGATTAGTTTTACAGAAGGGGCATGGTGTGACAACCAGCTTTGCCCCAGTGTCTTCTGCTTCCTTCATTCGCTTTGCCCCGATGCCCTTTGCCACTTCTCCGAATGCAGCTTTTACCCCGCCGCCGGCACCGCAGCAGAGGGAGTTTTCTCCACTGTGCTCCATTTCAATGAGGGTTGCCATTCTTCTTAGGACTCTCCTGGGCGCTTCATACACGCCCATGTGTTTTCCCAAATGGCAGGGATCGTGGTAAGTGATCGTTTCTCGGCTCTTCTTAACCTTCAACCTTCCTTCTGCTAACAATCTATCCACAAACTCAGTAATGTGCAAAACTTCGATTCCGTCCATATGGTACTCTTTCTTCAATGTCCTGTAGCAGCCAGCACAAGACGTAACGATGGTTTTCACGCCATGTTCTTTGAACATCTTGATATTGTGTTCCTTTAGCTTTTCAGCTTCTTCGATAAACCCAGTCCTTCTGAGCACAGACCCGCAGCACCATTCATCTTCTCCAAGTACTCTGTAGTCGATTTGTGCCGCATCCAATATATCCATTGTGGCTATGACAGTATCAGGGCTTCTGAACGCCGCGGTGCAACCCATGAAATAAAGGGTATCTGCGTTCTCACTGGACTTCCTAAACTTGTTCTTCTCAGCATTTTTTTCCCCATATGGATTATGCTCAGCACGCATCCTTTCAAGGAGCTTTTTGTGCTTTTCTGGCACGAATCCACGCTTTGCGAATTCTTCTCTGGCTGCTTCAATTATCTCTCCTGTTTTAACCCCTGGTGGGCAACGCTTTTCACAATCGCCACAGGTAGTACACGTGAAGAGGCGTTTTGCTGCCTCTTCACTGATCTCAATGTCCCCATCGAGTACCGCTTTAATGAAAGTCATCCTTCCTCTAGCAGTTGCAGAATCCCACCCAATTTCTCCGAACGAAGGACAATTTGCCTTGCAAAATCCGCATCGGATGCAGTATTCCAGCGCATCTCTGTATTTCTCCAGATTTGAAGCGTCAACCATCTCTTACACCTCGAAAATCTTGTCTGGATTCATGATCCCTTTGGGATCGATCGCCTTTTTTATTCGTCTCATGATTTCTACACCAACATCGCTATGTTCTTCTGCAATGAGGGACTTCTTCTCAAGACCTATACCATGTTCTCCAGTAATCGTTCCACCAAGGGCAAGAGCCATTCTGTTGATCTCATCGTGCGCTTTATGAGCTCTTTCGGACTCGCCTGGAACTCTCAAATCTGCAAGCAACAATGAGTGGACATTGCCGTCGCCTGCGTGTCCATAAGTCGTGATTTTGATGTCATATTTCTCCGAAATTTCTCTTATCTTCTTAATTGCAACAGGTATCTGTGATAAGGGAACCACAATATCAGTTGCAATTGGCGATGGCTTAAGTCGCGTCAACGTGGCGAACAAGCGTTTTCTTGCCGCCCATAGCTTCTCCATTTCTTCTGGATCTGTTGCTATTTTTATCTCCTTGCATCGCTCTTCCAGTGCAATTTTCCTAAAGCGATTGAAGGTCTTCGTGACTTCAGCTTTATCGTCGCCATGGAATTCGAGGAAAAGCATGGCCCCAACTTTTGGAAGGGGAAGATGTGCTTCTTCGCGCATGACGTCAAGTGCAATTGAATCAAGAATTTCGATAGCAGCAGGAATCACTCCCGATGCAATAGTTCGAGCAACAACGCGTCCTGCGTCTTCAGGATCATCAAACTCTGCTACTGCACTCATCACAAAATTCGGTAGGGGCCGGAGTTTCAACGTTACTTCTGCAATTATACCTAAAGTACCCTCAGATCTGTTGAACAAGTGGATGAGATCGTATCCCGATGCGGTCTTTCTTGCGGAGCCACCGATCTTCAATAACCTACCATCTGGTAAGACGACCTTCATTCCTATTATATAATCTGCAGTGACTCCATATTTAACAGCCCTCATGCCCGAAGCGTTTGCGGCAACCATCCCGCCAATTGTGCATATTTCTCCGCTTGCTGGATCTGGGGGGAAAAAAAGACCATATTTTTTTAAGTAGGCGTTAAGTTGTGAATAAACAACACCAGCTTCCACCGTTGCCGAGAGATCTTCTTTTCTTACCTCAAGAATTTTGTTCATTCTCTGCAGGTCTACAACAATGCCTCCTCTAGTCGGCACGCATCCTCCAGTCAAGCACGAACCGCCACCTCTCGGGACGATGGGTATCACATAGCGATCTGCTATCTTCATAATTTCCTGTATCTCCGCAATGGAAACAGGTCTAACAACGATATCTGGCATCTTTCTTTCTTTTATAGCATAACAATCGACAGAGTAGCATATCAGATCAACAGGATTCGTTGAAGCATTTTCCTTACCAACGACCGCTACAAGCTCCTCAATTATTTTTCCGTCCAATTGCGCACTCTCCGAGTAAGGCGGAGCACGGATTGATGGAGATATATATCATGTTTCCCCCTTCGAATCGAGACGCGCTTGTAATATCATCGCGCAGCGAATTTGCGCCGCAGGTTTTCGAAAGAACTGAAAAATGGCTAAAGTAAACTACTATGGAACCTCAATTTGAGGATTATGAGGATGCGCAATAACATCATATATGCTATATTATCGAATTGATTGATTCGAATGGAAATGGACAAATAATGCACTTTCTCAATTTTCTTTCTGTTTGATTTTTCCGTGATTTCTTAAAAAACTCGACACCAAATATGAATACGAAACTTACCAGAAATACAATAATAAAAATAAATATAAAAAATGGTTTGAGTTTATTTATCTGCGCATGAACTTGTCGCGGTATGCCCTGCCAAGAGCGTCAACCGCCTTGAGCGCATCGATGCATCTCTCAGGCGTCATCGGGAACGGCTCATTGTGAGCATACGGATGGTTCGGGTTGGTTGTAATTGCCATGCAGTGCGGCAGATCATCAAATGTTGCACCAATCTCTTCAAGTGTCACAGGCAGGCCAACTGTGAGGCAGAAGTTTATGACTTCTTCGATCAATGCCTTTGGCCTGTTTTCCATGATCAACTGTGCTATTGTACCAATAGCCACGAGGTCACCGTGCTCTGGTTTTGGTGCCTTCATTCTTCCAGGTGCTGCAGTCAAACCGTCATGAATCGCGTGCGCTGCACCAAGACCACCGCTCTCAAATCCAAGTCCACTCAATAGCGTGTTTGCCTGCGCTACATTTTCATATGCTTCTGTAACAGCCTTTGCCTCATTGGCGAGTTTCGCCTGGTATCCGTAGTTGATCAATGTCTCGTAGCAGAGTTGTGCAAGCCGTGTTGCAGTAAATGGAGGCAACCCACCATCAATGAGTGCGTTACCTGATCTCGATTCAGCGCAAGCTTCGGCTTCAAACCTTGTAGCCAAAGCGTCACCCATCCCAGCAACCAACCATTTCGCTGGCGCTTGGACAGTCTTATCTGTTGGTACTATGACGAGATCGGGGCTTCTATAGTAGAACAACACCTTTTCAACTACATGTTTCTCATCGTACTGCACGGACAGGGCACTGCACGGAGCATCCGTTGATGGAATGGTATTGATCAATGCAATAGGCTTGCCGATACCGTACTCCTTGCTTGCGACAGCTTTTGCAAGATCCATGATCGAACCGCCACCGACACCAACTACGAAGTCAGCGTCCTTGGCTCTTGCCATCTCAGCAAGCCTGTTTATCTCCTTTGCTGTGCAGTAGCGGACGCCCTTTTCCACGTGCACGATTTCGAGACCGTGCTCCTGGAAGTCCTCCTTCATCTCCTTTTCCACGCTTTCGATCGAACGGGTACCACCAAGGACGAATGCTCTTTTTCCCAGCAATATCTTGCGCCTACCAAGTTCCTTAACTGCTCCGGGACCGATGATATATCGGTTTGGAGCGGCCATTACTTTAACTCGGGTTTTCAACATCGGCAACTTTTTCTCCCCCTGTTTTTCATTGTGGAAAGTCTTCATCCAGCCCTAAAATGTATCTGTTGGGGCTGACAACTTTCCTCGCATGTATATAAGAAAAATAGAATATTAGTAACTTTCGGACTTCCCGAATATTTAGAAGATCATCAAACTTTATCCATTTGAGAACGAATGGATTTCAATACTGGATATGGCGCTATTGGATGATCTAGTCTTATAACATTATTCGTGAGTCTTCGGAAAATGTGATCGCTTAGCACTCGCTATTTTAGGATGATTGAATCGTTGAGATTGCAAGGTTCGAAATCTGGTGTCGGAATAAAAATTCATTAGTGCTCTTCCAACCAGTACTCCGCAATATCTATAGGTTTTGCAATCCAAGCTTTGCTCTTCTTTTTTATGTGATTAATTAATCTCTCAAGCATTCTCATTCTTGAAGGACGTCCTATTGCTTGGGGATGCATTACAATAGTCAGCAGTCCGCCTTCGTCGTAGAGTCCCTCGAACTCCTCAGTCCAGATTTCCAGAACGTCTTCCTGGCTCGATATTCCATTTTGGTATTCAAGTGGTGGAAAGAAATTAAATGCAAAAAACGTCCAGTCAATAGTCAACCAATTGAATGGAATTTCGACGAGCTTCTTACCTTTTACATGATGGATGTATGGTGTATCCCAGGCCATCATACTGCTCTCGTAAACAAATCCATAATCGCATAAGAATTCCAATGTTTTTGGTGAGAGATCGAAAGCAGGAGCTCTGTAGCCTCTCGGTCGTTCACCAATCACGCCCTCTATGGCCCTCATTCCCAATTCCAACTCCTTCAGCTCCTGCTCAGGGTTTAGTCTAGATGGATTTAGATGCATGTAACCATGATGTCCGATTTCATGGTTCTTCTTCTTGATTTCCTTTACAATATCTGGTCGCTCCTCAGCCAGCAAACCAGGAACAAAGAAACATCCCTTGAGTTCATGTTTGTCAAGAAATCTAAGTATCCTTGGAATGGCAACATTGACTTCGTATTGTCCCTGAGATAAGACAACAGGACTGAAAGGTTCACCCTCCTTTACAGCTCCCGTTCTTCGCATAATATTCTTCCATGAAATGTCACTGTCGCAGTCGAATGTCAAGCAGACAGCACATTTTGCATCATTCTTCCACATGATGTCACCGCATGCAGGGAATACCTTATGACCTATATTATTTTCCGAAAGGTTCATCCGAGGTATTCTAAGTTTTGATATCGTAGAAAAAATAAAGGAGTAATATATATTCTCCGAAATTCTGTTTGTTCAGACAAATTCTACCGCTGGATTACATGCCGATATATTTTTCGTCATGCGCAAAAGCTGATAGTCGTGCTTTGTGAGATATCAAATTCCGGCGACATTTTTGCCTTGAAATGGATATCTTTATCTCATTCTTCGTCGCCTATTGGATTTTGGGATTCGCCATGAGAATGGTATTTACAGAATTGAAAAGCCATGTAACAGATATTCGATCGGCCTTTCCCGATGATGAGCTCACCATTTTCGAAAGAGCTTTGACGGAAGAGGAGTTACAAGATTTCGCAAGAGATGCCGAAGTTCTATCGGTGTTCATTTATACGAAAGTAACAGAGAGAGTCCTAGACGCACTTCCAAACCTCCAACTCATTGTAACTAGGAGTGTGGGGTTTGATCACATTGCTTCCAAGTATGCACTCGATAGAGGCATTGCTGTATGTCATGTTCCAGATTATGGGTCTCACGTCATTGCTGAGCACGTATTTGCTCTTCTCCTCTCCGTTGCAAGAAAAATTCCTTTTGCAGATTCGTATGTGAAGGAAAAAAGAGTCTTTAATTTTGAACCCTTCCTGGGAATAGAACTTAGGGGAAAAACTCTTGGCGTAGTCGGTACTGGAAAAATTGGAGCAGCCGTGATAGGTATTGCCGCTGGATTCGGTATGAGAATTGTAGCGTACGATGTTATCGAGAACAAACCTCTTCAAGCGAAATATGGGTTCCCGTATCTTCCCCTGGAAGAGCTGCTTTCCAAAAGCGATTTTGTTACACTACATATTCCGCTTACTCCTAAGACGTATCACTTGATTGACAAAGAAAAGATTATGAGAATGAAAAAGGGGAGTATACTGATCAACACGTCACGTGGCGCTGTGGTCGACAGCAAGGCACTAAAAGAAGCCCTTGAAGACGGTCACCTCTGGGGCGCAGGGATAGATGTGTTGGAAGATGAAGACCATGTGGAACGGGAGGTATTACTTAATGCGCCGAATCTCGTTGTCACACCTCATTCTGCTTTTTACACGAAGGAAGTTTTAGATAGGATTGTCGC
The DNA here is from genome assembly GCA_038850735.1 of Methanomassiliicoccales archaeon. NCBI lineage: Archaea > Methanobacteriati > Thermoplasmatota > Thermoplasmata > Methanomassiliicoccales > Methanomassiliicoccales archaeon. The sequence continues at coordinate 143,736 of JAWCLO010000001.1, read as the reverse complement.
TACCACAATAGAAACAATAAATGCATACAAATCTGGAAATGTCATAAACAGAATTCCACTTGAATATGTGTAATCTATTATAAGTTGACCAAACACATCACCTCCAGACATTACTTGGTGTTGCATTTTGACATTGACCTATCTGATTGTTCGAAATAGGTACAGGGTGTTGTTCTTGCGTTTTTTTTCTATTATTTGATGTCTCTTTTTCCATTGAGATGCATTCGCCTGAAAGTATAGGTTAGAAGGAACGGGGCGATGAGTGTGGTAAGGAGAGACATGGCAACTACCACTGAGAACATGCCAGATGAGATCGATCCGATGCCAAGACCTACTGAAGCCACTATTAATCCTACTTCTCCTCTCGGCGACATTCCGACGCCAATGACAGTTGCGGACTTCATTCCTAGTTTGTATGCCCCCAACCCGCAGCCTATGAATTTAGTGACTATCGCGAGTAAAGTTATGATAAGGGATAGTATGGCAACTTGGCCAAAGGCGCCTATGTCAACAGATATTCCTATGTACAAGAAAAAGAAGGGCACGAGAAATTCGTTGATCGGTTCGAACTTTTCCGCAACAGGCATGCTGTCTCTGAATTCTGCGAATACCATCCCAGCGAGGAATGCCCCAATGATCGCCGCTAATCCTACGTATGATGCCAGAGCTGAAAGCCCGAAGCATATGATGATCGCAAGGGCAAGTGGACTTGATCCCACTCGCAGCAGTCTTCTTTGCTTTTTCTTTGTTTGAAGTTTTACCTTTCTACTGGCCTTGGGAATAACCCCGGTTCCTATGAAAATTACAGCAAGAACGAAAAAGACGGCAAGGGCCGCAACAATTATTGTATCAATAATATTGAGTGTGCCACCAACAGCAATTCCGCTGACTATTGCAAGGACAATCATACCAAGAATATCATCTATGACCGCTGCGCCTATGATCACTCTAGACTCGGTGGTTTGGGTCAACCCCATATCTCTGATAACCCGGGCGGTGATTCCTACGCTCGTAGCCACCATTGCCGCTCCGATGAAAAGTGCCTCAACATCAGGATGACCAAGAAGCATGATAACAGAATAACCAGCAGCGAACGGAACTAAGACACCGAATAATGCGACAAGGGTTGAGGTGCGCCCAACCTTTTTCAGCTCAGAAAAAGGCGTCTCAAGACCGATCGTGAAAAGCAAAAAGATTACACCGAGTTCAGAAAGCACACGAAAGACTTCGATATCTGTCTCTAAATGCAAAGAATCATAGAGGAAGGTATTTCCAATGACAATTCCAGCTAGAATTTCACCTACTAGCGGTGGTATTTTCACCGCTTCGAAAATTTGGGCGAAAACCCTCGCCATTAGTACGAGTACGAACAATTGCAGTAGGATGAATTCGATCAAAGTCGCAACCTTCTACCATGTGACTCTGAAGCGGTTGCGTATGATCAAAATCTATATAAGATTTTTATTGAGAAGACTGCCTCTTAATTGCCTTATCTCACTAGATGTCCTGTTTTTGATACTTTGGGACCAAAGTCGAAGCGCATGCGGTATTGCAGTTCCAGTTTAATACCAATCATATTTGCATTTTGAACTCATTTATTGATCAATAATAGATTCGCGTAAGATGATACATTTTTAATAATGTTCATCCATTGGCAGATAAGGAATTGAACAGCAAAGCTGGGAGGTTTTATTCTTGTCTCTATGGAAATTGGTACCGTCTGGAAGAGATCCCCCGAGGATCATAAATGTTGTTGTTGAAACGCCTCAGGGGAGTAAGAATAAGTACGAAATCTCAAAAGAATATGATTGCATTCTTCTTGATAGAGTATTGCATTCCAGCGTAGTTTTTCCGGTGGCATATGGTATCATTCCGAGAACCTATTACGAGGATGGTGACCCATTAGACGCGATGGTCATGATCAGCGAGCCGACATTTCCCGGTTGTGTGATCGAGGCAAGACCGATTGGATTGCTTAAGATGATAGATGAAAAAGGACAAGACGATAAAGTTCTGACGGTTGCTTTGGGAGATCCACGATATAAGGAGTATCAGCAGTTGGAGGATCTTCCGCTTCACTACCTTAACGAAATAGCCGAGTTCTTTCTCACATACAAGCGATTAGAAGAAGGAAAGGGGACTAAGGTTATCGGATGGGAGCGGAAGGAAATTGCACTAGAGGCAATCAGCAGAAGTCTCGAGATGTTCAGGAAGAATTTTAGATAGCGCCTTCTAAGATTAATTGTTGCGCTAGCAAATCTCATACTTGATAAGTGCGTCTGGATCTTGCTCGAAGAGCCGGTCACTTCGCAAAACTTATATAAAAAGCGAGCGTTAAGTCCGATCAAGCATATCGGAGGGGCTTTACTTGAAGGGGAGGCTGATTGCAATAGGGACAATCATAATTTTGATCACTATTCCCATTCTCATCGGCCTGCCATTATTATCGCAATCAAACAATAGGTTGTCTCTCGGGACTACTACAAGCGTCTATGATACCGGTCTTTTGTCCTACATCCTCCCGGACTTTGAAAAACGGTTCGACTGCACCGTAGACGTCATCGCTGCAGGAAGCGGCCAGGCTATAAACTTTGGAAAAAGTGGAGACGTTGATGTGTTGCTAGTGCATTCGCCAGAGGCCGAGTTGGATTTCATAGAAAAGGGATACGGAGAATATCGAAGACCAGTATGTTACAATAGATTTGTTATTGTTGGTCCTTCAAGTGATCCCGCGGGGATACATGAGGCAGAAAATGCCACTGATGCGTTTCGGAGGATTTATGAAAATGGAACTTTGGGACGAATTTATTTCATTTCAAGAGGGGACGGCTCTGGAACCCATGTTAAGGAATTAGAAATTTGGTCATTGATAGGATTAGATAGCTCCGCTTTCTCGGATCGATGGTATTTGAAGACAGGGCAAGGAATGGGTGCGGTTCTTGACATCACTCAAGAAAAATTGGGGTACACCTTATCCGACGAAGCTACATTCTACACGAGACGAGAAACTGGTATGATTCCAAATCTCATGATTTTGTACAGCGGCGACGCTATCTTATTCAATCAATATAGTATAATTCTCGTTAACCACACGAAGTGGCCCCACGTTCGTCATGAACTCGCGGTGCAATTTGCAGATTGGATTACATCGCCTGAGATTCAGCAAATGATCGGAAACTTCACAGATAATTACGGTCACAAGCTCTTTGTTCCAAATGCAAATGTTGTGAACGATATTCACTCTTTATCGTTAATTAAAGACTATTATTACCTCAAGATGCAAGCATCGGAACAATGTGCAGCCTCATGGAAAAGTCACTTGGGTCATGACCAGATTATTCTATGGGGGAATTGAATGACAGACGTAGTGTCTTATGATGTCTTACAAGTAACATTACTCTCTCTATACGTTTCGGGAAGCGCAACAGTACTCGGCTCAGTCATTGGTGTGCCGCTGGGAGCACTTATAGGGCTTAAAGAATTCGGTGGAAAAGGGTTGCTCAAGACAATTACTTACACAATGTATGGTTTTCCTCCTGTAATATCAGGGTTATTTATCTATTACTTGTTTTCAAGAGGAGGTCCTTTAGGATCATTCGGCATATTGTTCACACCAACTGCAATGATACTAGCACAAACCCTGCTTGTTGCTCCGCTGGTGGCAGGAGTGACAATCTCCTCAATTTCTGAGGTAGATAAAAGTATCAAGAATACGATTCTATCGTTGGGAGCAAGCAATCGACAAGCGACCTTTACCATCATCAGAGAAGCTTGGGTAGGTGTTGTAACAGCGGTGATGATCGGCTTCGGCCGGGCGATTGCCGAGGTCGGTGCTGCATATATGGTTGGAGGAAATATTGAGGGCAAGACTAGAATCCTGACAACTGCCATCATGCTTGAAACAAGGATGGGGCATTTCGAGTATGCGGTGGGGCTTGGAGTTGTATTGATGATCGTTGCTTGTGGTGTTTTTCTGCTTATGAGATGGATCCAGGAGCGTGAGATGCTGTGAAGGAGCTTCTCAGAACTGAGAAGTTGTCAAAACGATACGGAAATCGCACAGTTGTCGACGAAGTAGATCTCTCCGTGAAAGTGGGAGATGTTTTGGGAATCATAGGACCAAGCGGATCTGGAAAATCAACACTTTTCAGATTGATAAATTTGCTAGAGCCTCCTACAAGTGGAAGAATTCTCTTCGAGGGCCAAGAAATCTCGCATTTCAGTCCTTTATCTTATCTTATAAGAAGGAAGATGGCTTTCGTATCACAGAAGCCTGTTGCTATGAATAGGAGTGTCTTCAACAATATTGCCTATGGTTTAGAATTAAGAGAAGTACCTCGTGAGATTATAGAGCAAAAGGTAGAGTATTACCTAAAGAAGCTTTATCTTACCGAAAGTCGAGATAGGAACGCTCGATCCCTCTCGGGAGGAGAAATGCAAAGGATGTGCTTTGCAAGGTCCGTAATTGTTGATCCCACATTGTTGTTGCTCGATGAGTTTACTGCCAATTTAGATCCAGTTAACATATCGATTCTGGAAAATGCTGTAAGAGACTTCATATCGGAAGGCGAGAGAGCTGCTATCATCATCACTCACAATCCTTTCCAGGCAAAGAGGCTGTGCAACAGAACTGCTCTAATGATGGAGGGCAAGATCGTTGAGGAAGGTGAAACATCAAGGATTTTTACAAACCCTATCGACGAGCGGACCCGGGCATTTGTCAGTGGAGAAATGATTTTTTAGAAGTCTCTTTCATACTTTTTCTACTTAATTTCCACGACGAAAAGTTGCCCATCAGGCCGCTTTTTCAACCTCAATAGTTGCTTGATTCATGATCAGCGATAAGCGTCTGGTTAATTTTCGTGACTTTTCAAACTGCAGATGTCCAGATGACCTAAGGTGTGATAAGATCGTGCCTCCAGATACAGATTGTCATATTGGTGATCATTGCCTTATCGGATCTTTGGTTCTTGGAATTTATTCTTATTTCTTCGCATTTCTCTTGTTTTGATTTCGAAATAAAGCCAACTTAGTGACAGAATCCCTGCACTTGCAATGAAAAGATCGTACGCGATGCTGATCATCGTTGTGTGAAATGTCATGATCAAAATAATCTCGAGAGCAGTGAAGAAACAGAAAATCGCGATGTAAGCACGGCTCTCAATTGCGAGACTGTAATTCATGAACAGGCTTGAGAGTCCGAAAAGAGTCATTGCAATGCCTAGCACTGAGAGTGCCGGCGCCGCATCCAGGTACGTATCTCCATAAAATACTACTATGATCCTATCTGGTATAACTACATAAGCAAGTGCAACAAGTCCCGTGATGCATAGCGTATAAAATATTGCTCTTCGTAGCACGCCAGCAGTCTCTTTATTTCTTGTGTAGAATTCCGATACTCTCGGGAACATAACAGTGGAAACAGCGCCTGGCAGGAACCAGATGACTTTGCTAAGAATAGATGCCACAGTGTAAACTCCAGCATCATAGGGGCCCAAGTAGCGCCTCGCCATAAATACATCTATATTGATCAAGATAGAAAAGCACACAACCGCCACAATCGCTTTTGCGAGATAGGATACTGCGTGTGAAAGATCTGGTTTGTTTTCATTTCTCGCTTTTTGGCGAAGAAAGTTTCTAATGAATACTATCCCCACAACGAATGTAAAAAAGACACCAATTATTGCGGCGCCAAATGCCCCGTTGGTACTGAAACCTGCGAAAACGAGCAATACACCGAAAAACAATTTGGCGACGGGGCCCGAAATAGCGCAAAGAGCTGACAAATGGAATTTTTGCAGACCTTGTACTGTCCCGTATCCTGCAGGGCTCATCAACACGATAACAGTACCAATCATTAGTATGAAAAGGGGAAGGCTAGAACTGAGCGATGCAAAACGGGTGAATGTGGGAACGGTAGCACAGATTCCTACTGCAATTATGAGTCCCACAAAGAATGAAATTAACAGGGTTTTTCTAACCAGCCACCTTATCGCTTCGTCATTGTCTTGAGCTTTGTATTTTGAAACGTGTCTCACGACGAACGCTGCAATTGTTTGAGTGGGAACTGATATTATGTAAAAAATCGATAGCATCGCATTAAGTTCGGAATAACCTGCTGGTCCAAGCTGGCGTCCCATGATAATCTGATATATGTAATCGCAACTACCAGCAACAATAGTGGCTATAAACATCATTATAATCGGTCGAGTGAAGCTTTCAGAGATTCGCGAACCCTCAGACAACGATCGAGGGATTGCAGTCAAATGTTAAATCCTTTCTCAATAAAAGTACTGGCAAGATTGCGAGACGAACTTCTTATTATGGAGGTGCCCCCTCTCCATCACTTTTGATTCAATTTCTTGCGAAATATACATTTCAGAAAAATGACGATACTTATTCCGGCAAATTGAAAAGTAGAACAAATTGTGTTATGGTAATAATCATCCTAACCTGCATAATGGGTATGCATCCCTATTGAGATTCATTCAAGAACGACGATGTTCTCATTTTCAACGATAGTTTTTTTTCTGATGTTATCATTGTTCTTCGATGCAGAATCCTTTAATGATGCAATAAAAGTATTCAGCTCCTCTGAAGAGCACGTCACAATTCCTTTTGCAAAATTGCCTATTCTCACCACGTCGCCTTTTCTGAAGTTACCCTCAATTTTATGTATTCCGTATAACAGCAGGCTTTTACCTTCTCTGATCGCTTTTTCTGCTCCCTCATCAACGAGGAGCTTTCCGCGTGGAGATGCGAAGAGAATCCATCGTTCTTTTATCGCATATTTTGGCGTTGAAGTGAAAAGCGTCCCAATTTCCTCACCAGCGACCACTCGTAAGATGACATCCTCAAGTCTTCCGTTTGCGATCACCATATTGCATCCCGACTGCATCGCGATCTTTGCTGCAGTGATTTTCGTGCGCATGCCCCCAACAGATCTTTCGTTCTTTCCACCGCCTGCAATGCGTTCAATATCCTTCGTTATTTCATCGATCACGCTCAGCAGTCTTGCATCGGGATCCACAGTTGGATTGCGATCATAAAGACCATCAACATCAGTCAACAGTAACAAAAGGTCCGCATCCATATGAGTGGCGACGAGCGCTGAAAGTTTATCATTATCTCCGAAAATTTCGTCGATTTCATCAGTTGCGATAACATCGTTCTCGTTCACGATCGGAACAACACCTAGTTTGAACAATTCATCGATTGTCTTGCGCAGATTCAAATATCTTTTCCGATCAGAAAAGGCGCCATAGGTTAGCAAGATCTGGCCAACCGGTTTTGAATATTTGGCAAAAGCAGTACGATATGCCAACATCAACAAAGCTTGGCCAACCGCAGCGCAGGCCTGTTTCATGGCGAGATCTTTATTTTTACCGTTGAGCTTAAGCTCAGTTGACCCAGAACCAATTGCACCTGAGGTAACGATAATCGATTGAATGCCCTTAGATTCCAACTCAACTATTTGCCTCGCAATATCAGCGATGTATTCCTGATCAACTGTGCCGTCTTCCTTGCAGATCGTATTTGTACCTATCTTAACAACGATTCTTTTTGGATTTAGATGCCTCATACCAATCGCCTATGCACGAATTTCCTAGCATTTTCACCAACGTAATCGGAAACCACATGTCCATTTCCGATCAATCGATATTTGTAAATCGTCAATCCTTCAAGTCCAACCGGACCTCTCGCATGGATCTTATTGGTGCTGATTCCTACCTCTGCACCAAACCCGTACCGGTAACCATCGGCAAATCTCGTAGAACAGTTCCACATCACGCTCGACGAATCAACAAGTTCCATAAATCTTGTCGCTCTTTCCTTTGATTTACACACTATTGCATCAGTATGATGCGAGCCGTACCGATTTATATGGTCGATCGCCTCTTCCATAGAAGAGACGATTTTGATGTTAAGAACAAGATCCCCGTACTCTGTCGACCAATCATTATCCCTAATTTCATCCGCCTCAATGATGTTTCTCGTTTGCGCATCCCCTTTCAATTTCACGCCTGCGCTTGCATACAACCGCGCGATCTTCGGTAAGAAGATGGGCGCAATTTTTTCGTGGACAATAAGCGTTTCCATCGCATTGCATACGGCTGGGTACTGAACTTTTGCGTCGAAACAGATCTTAAGCGCAATACCGATATCTGCATCTTCGTCCACATATGTATGACAGACGCCAGATGCATGACCGAGAACTGGTATTTTGGTCAAGTTCATAATTGTCCTGACAAGTTCGTTCGATCCTCTTGGGACGATTAAATCAATGAGCCCATCCATCTTGAGAATCTCCGCAATTTCTTCTCTCGTTGAAAGCAACTGAACGGCACCGTCAAACCTTGCGTCAATGGAAAGAAGCGATTCTTCAATTATTCTCGCTAAAACTTCGTTTGTATGTTGTGCCTCCCTTCCTCCTTTAAGAATCACCGCGTTCGCCGATTTGATACAAAGCGATGAAATTTGAACAAGGGCGTCTGGTCTTGATTCAAATATCACACAAATAACGCCAATCGGGCAGCTAACTTTTTCAAGTATCAATCCTTCATCGAGTTCCATCTTCATCAAGACCTTTCCAACCGGATCTTCGAGGGACATCAGAGATCGAAGCGAGGTTATCACTTCTTTGATTTTTTGACTGTCAAATATAAGGCGCTTGAGCATGGCCTTCGGCAATCCCGATTTCTCTGCGTGCTGCAAATCAATCGAATTGGCAGCTATAATTTCGTCCTCCATTGCCTGGAGACTTTCTGCGATTCTTAAGAGCGCATCATTTCGAATCCTATGCGGTAGACTTTGGATTTTAAGAAATGCGCTTTTTGCTTTTTGAGCGGCCTGCGTTATTCGATCAATGCCGTAGTCCATGATAAGCCATAGCAAATGCCACTAGAGCTTAAAAATTTTGATCGAATTCTCAATGCGAAAATGAACGGCTTTATTGGATCTCTATGGATATAATCAGTAATACTTCAGTTAAGCCAATGAAACTTCCTGCGAAACATTTATTAGTAATTTTGCAATAAATGCTGGCTTCATGGAAACCAAAATACAGGTCGACCCCCTCCAAAGAAGGGATTTATTTATTTGTTGATGTCCAGCTCTACGACACGACACTTCGAGATGGTGCGCAGACCGAAGGTATCTCGTTTTCGGTCGAAGACAAAATTGATGTTTTGAAGCGCCTCGACGCATTCGGCATTGATTTCGTTGAGGGAGGAATTCCTGGTTCGAATCCGAAGGATATGGAATTCTTTAGAAGAGCGAGCAGGATTACTCTTGAGCATACGAAATTGGTGGCGTTTGGATTTACCAGGAGGAAAGATCGAACCGTACAGGACGACCCAATGATGAAGGCACTGCTTGAAAGCGATACTCAATGGGTCTGCGTCGTAGGAAAATCCTCGGAAAGGCATGCAAAACACGTATTATCGTCTACGCCTGGAGAGTATGTCAAAAGCGTCAGAGAAACGATCGAATATTTAAAATCGAAAGAGCGAATGGTTTTCTTTGATGCTGAGCATTTTTTCGACGGCTGGAAGGAAAATAAGGACTTCGCAGAGAGTATTGTTTCGACTGCTGTTGAGGCTGGTGCAGACTGCATTGTGTTATGCGATACTAATGGTGGATGTTTGCCGTTCGAAGTTTCGGACATAGTCAAGGCAGTAAGGAGAATGACGCAGATCCAGTTGGGAGTTCATATGCATAATGATGCAGAAACGGCAGTCGCAAATTCGATTGCTGCGGTGGAAGTGGGCGTACAGTTAGTGCAGGGAACAATCAACGGCTTAGGCGAGCGTTGCGGAAACGCGAATCTTTGCTCACTCATCCCCGCATTATCACTTAAAATGAAAAGGAGGCTATCTGTACAGAATCTTCACGATTTAACGTCGTTATCGAAATTTGTTTATGAAGTTGCAAATCTCGTCCCAGATCCCAGACTTCCATACGTCGGATCAAGCGCATTTGCGCACAAGGCTGGTATCCACATCGATGCGGTATTGAAAAATCCTGCCGCGTATGAGCACGTCAATCCAGAAGAGGTTGGGAACGTGAGGCATATAGTGATCTCAGAATTGACAGGCATCTCTGGCATTCTTTCAAAAGTGAAAACTCTGGGAGTTAATAATCGAGAAGAAGCAAAGTCGCTGCTTGAACAATTAAAGAGAATGGAATTTTATGGATATCAGTTCGAAGGAGCTGAGGCTAGCCTTGATCTTCTCATCCGCAGGCTTAGAAATGAGATGCCTTCACATTTCCGTCTTGAGGGCTTCCGAGTGCTTGTTGACGTATCTGGGGGTTCGACAAGATCCGAAGCGATAGTGAAGGTCGTCGATCCCCGTGGAGAGGTGGAGCACACGGCATCTGACGGAAACGGTCCAGTAAATGCACTAGATCGTGCTTTGAGAAAGGCGCTTGTACGGTTTTTCCCGGAGATCCAAGAAATGAAACTCATCGATTACAAAGTGAGGGTGATTGATACCACTTCGGCTACAGCTGCCAAAGTAAGAGTGCTCATAAAATCAACGGACGGCAGTAGAACATGGGCAACCGTGGGGGTTTCAACGAATATCATCGAAGCAAGTTTACAAGCACTCCTCGATTCCATTGAGTACAAATTGCTAGAAAGAAAAGGTAAATCTTAATTCTATTCAAATGGAGTCTCTTGATGGTTCAAGGCGCTTAGTAATGATTTGAGAACAGTGGACGTTCATCAATTTGAACTGCAAATTTGATTAGTTTGATTCATCTTGTATGGTTTGGTCAGTGAGTCGATGCTAAGAGAATTTGTACTTTATTCCCGTACGGGTAGGACAGGCGGTAAGATTGGGAATCTTCACGAAGCGGGGAGACTTGATGTCGTTTCTCAATGCATCCAGATGGCACTCTATCACTCCTACGCTATGCGGAAGGACGTTATTTTTCATGCACTTCTCAACGGTCCCCCAGACCCTCCTAAGGAGATGATCATAGACGGCCGTCTCCTTGAGGACGCTCCTCCCAATGATGTGGCATGGGAAAAAATCGTGAGAAAGATACTATCCGGCGGGACGCATGAGGGTGTCGGCTTGAAGAAAAATAGCCTTCAAGCGCTGATTGATATGAAGGATGAAGTGTACGTGCTCGAGAGGAAAGGCACCGACTTATTCGAAATTGATTTTGGTGATAATCCGGTCTTTATTTTGGGTGATCAGATTGGATTGCCGAAAAAGGAGGAAAAATACGCTCTAAGGAAAGGCCGGCGAGTGTCCCTAGGCGGAAAAGATTATACCTCAGCCCAGTGCGTGTGCATAATAAATTATGTGCTTGATCGCAAGGAGAGAAAATAAGAGCTTGGTAAGATGATCAATCTTGAATTTCGGCATCTACGATATGGCTAGATCAGATGGAATAATCTGCTTAAAGCTTGCTTTGAAGGTCTGAGAATCGTATCTTGCGTCTGTAATTGCCTATGAACAAGTACAAATGCGGTGTGAATGGAGGGTAACGATATGCTCCCGCCGGGATTTGAACCCGAGTCGCGGGCTCGAGAGGCCCGCATGATTGACCGGACTACACTACGGGAGCATCGAAGCGCCAATAAAATGGCCTTTATTAAAGCTTTTCATATCTATCCATGTTTCTCATTTAGACTGGTATGTCATAGCTCCCGGCAAACTTGACGCTGGCAGCATTTGTTTTCTCTCTTTTAGCCTCAACACGGTGTAAGAACGCTTGCAAAATAATTTCTAGGCAATTCTACTCAATATCCCGAAATCGAGTGAACCAATATGTTTTAATCCGCCATTAGCTAATCTGGAGTTAGTGAGCAAGAGTAGTGAATTTCCGTATCCGCGCCATTCCGCTTATTTTGATCTAATCATCATTTTAATCATAGCGCTTTCTTCGGTCATCATAGCAGTTGATCTCTTTGGTACAAGTTCATATGGTTTCTTGGCAGTATGTATAGTATGTTTGTTATTCCTTGTCGTTTTTGGAATATCTCCACTCCTAACTTCGCATGAAATAGTCAATCGCACTCTCGTTTTGAAAAGAGGTTTAGTATTCAGAGCCAAAATACCCTTAACCAACATCGACCAAATAATTCGAGTTCAAAAAGGTCCCGTGAGACGTGGTGTGTTCTTCAGTATCGTGCGTCCCGAACTTTTCGTAACCTCTGCAAGATACAATCTGATCAGGCTAAATCTGAAAAGAAAGCAGAGATTCGTGTGGGCTCTAGGAAAAAAGGCGGAAGTAGTTTATTTTGATGTGATCGACACAGATGGATTGCTACGCGTCTTGGAGAACCACATAAAATCTATTCGCGCCAATCAATTCCAAGAGTTCTAATGCCTATCTTTGGAATCAGCGGCATCTTTCTTTTGTGGGCAGTGGTTCTATGCATCTTCCAGACACGCTCAATGACATGCATCGGTAGCCCAGTTTTCAAGGCAATCTCTTCATTTGTCATATTCATTTCGAAACCATAGAGGATGCGGTCGAGATCATCGTACGATACGCCAATTTCGCCCTCATCTGTTTGTCCGTTCCATAGGCCAGCAGTTGGTATTTTCTTTATGATGTTCTCAGGAATGCCTATTTGCCGCGCGAGCTCTCGTACCTGGGTCTTGTAAAGATCGCCGATCGGACAGAAATCCGATCCACCATCGCCAAATTTAGTGAAATAGCCGATGAGAAGCTCGCTCTTGTTACTTGTGCCCATGACTACTCGTTTACGCAAATTAGCTTCGTGGAATAGTATAATCATTCTGCACCGCGCCATAATATTTCCCAGCAAGTCTTTACGGCCTGATTCTGGGAGCATTTTTTCAAAAGCTTCGACGACTGGTGCTATTTCAATAATCTTCAATTCCATCTGGAATTTTCCGCAAAATTCTTCAACGTCCCTTTTATCGGACTCTGAGGAGACGCTCGTGGGCATGAAGATGTTCAGAACTTTATCGGGCCCTATCGCATCCGCACATAATTTTGAAACTACTGCAGAATCTATACCTCCGCTTAGGCCAATTACTACTCCATTGCTCCCTGATTCCCTTACCTTTTGCTTGATGAAATTCGTAATGGCAACGTAGGCATGTTCGTGCAGTTTCGGGTGCATCGATCCTAGAACGTCACTGCAGATAAATAAGCACTCTTGAGTTCTACGAGCTATTGACTTGACAAAAAAAGTTATGAAAAGAATGATATCCGATCGATTCGATTCCTGATGTCATTATGAAAGTCGGCTTGGTTCAAGTAGAATGCGCTCTCGCAGACAAGAGAAAAAACATTGATAAAATGAAAGAAATCATCGACGCTAATGAGGCAGACCTATTCGTGTTCTCTGAAACATTCCTCACAGGATATATGTGTAGAGACCTATTTTTCAGATTGGCCGAACCATTGGACGGAAACAGCGTTCAAGAAATTGAAAGAATAGCATCAGAGCATGGTTGTTACATTCTTTTTGGAATGCCAGTGCTTGATGAAGAAATTTCCTCATTGATTACGAACAGTGCAGTTTGCGTATCCCCTGATGGTACTGTACAGAGATATGACAAATTGTCGCTCGCGAATTTCGGTCCTTTCGAAGAGAAACTCTATTTCCGGCGGGGAAGCAGGCCAGCGCTTTTTGAAGTCGGGGGGTTCAAAGTTGGACCTATTATCTGTTATGATATCTTTTTCCCAGAGATTTCAAGATTCTACGCGCTTAATGGAGCCGATGCTATTATTTGCATAGCAGCATCCCCACTGACTTCAAAGCAGTTTTTCGAACGCATGATCCCAGCGAGAGCCATTGAAAATACTACATACTTCCTTTATGTCAATCAAACGGGTACACAATTAAATCAAGTCTTTTTCGGGGGAAGCCAGGTATCAGATCCTCGTGGCGAAATTATCGCAAAATGCAAGTACTTCGAAGAAGACCTGGTCGCAATTGACATAGATCAAACATCAATCCGTCTTGCAAGGCAGATGCGCCCAACCCTTCGCAATGCCATCGAGCTAAGTAATCTATGGTTTGAATAATTGAAGTAGCGTTCATCGCCATAGAAATTGAAAATTGTGAGGTACGTCGTTTTTTACATGAAATCCCTGCAGAAAATTGTTTAGGGGCAAATTCTTTGTGAGGTCGTTAGCAGGTAATACAGCGGCTTCGATCCTTCACAAGTCAAGATCAAGATGATTTTGAGTTCTTCTTGTGTAACCAAGTTCAAAGCGACTAGAATAGGAGATTTGAAGAATATGATTCCCGATAGGGGAAGAAATTACACTGGCTATCTCATTATATCCACCGAGAAAGTTCCTTTTCTTGAAAGTCTTGGCCCGAATACTGCAAATTGAGCAAATTTTAAGTTTAATAAGGCAGTAAGCCTCAACAGAATGCCGAGGTGGCCCAGTCCGGTAAGGCGCGAGCCTGGAGTCTTCTTGTCAACGGAGAGCTCGTGGCGCTATGCGCCTCGGGAGTTCAAATCTCCCCCTCGGCGCCAACTTGGTAATCTATGATTTTACAGGTTAGCGCTCACTTGAGCGTCGATCGGATGGAGGATGGATCTACTTTCCTGTGGCGAACGAAGATCTGTTGATCGGCAAATGCCAAGTATGCGTTTTTTCAATTTGAGATCGTGGGCAGAATCGTTCTAAGGCACTTCCTTTATAAAACGCCTAGGAAAGACTCATTATTGACTTGGAATCGACCAAAGCGCGATTCGAATTATATTGTAAGACATGATGCTAAAGTTCATATTTGAAGCAAACGACTCTCTTTTGCGCGAGCTCAGTTAATAGCGGAACAGAATGCTATTAATTATCACGTAGCTATATACCCTCTGCATATCAGAACTGGAGGCTCTTCATTGAAAGTCAACGTCGATCTCCGGCTTAAGGATGTACCTGGGCAATTGGTCCTCGCGCTGGAACCAATTTCAGCGAATGGTGGAAATATTGTCGGTGTAGTGCATCATAGAGACGTTGTTGTGGGAGGCCACATTACTGTAAACGTCACTTTTGAGGTAAAATCGGAGAAAACTCTTGAAAGGATTTTGGACACTTGGAAAGAAAGGGAAATCGATGTTGCACGTCTAGGCTCGATTTATGAGACATTTGCGATCGAGTTTTTGATTGTAGGTAATATTAGCACAAAGGAGCTCAATGAGATTGTGAGTGAGATTGAGTCTATGAAAGATCTCGAATCGATCAGCATTCGCTACTCCGTATCGCAATTGTCAGATGGTAAGGCCGCGTTTATTTTTGGAAGGGTGAGAAAAAAGGAGACCGCTATGATGATAGAACAGCTACTTGATTCTAAGGCGAGGGAAAAGGGATTCCTTGTCATCAGAAGTCTGGAGGACTAGCATGGACGTCGCAATTGTGGGCTTTGGAACGGTTGGGCAAGGCGTAGCCGAGGTCCTAGCGAGGCGGAGCCATTGGTTTGAAACTATCTTTAAAGAAAAGGTCAAAATCGTGGCTGTTTTTGACTCGCACTCATTCGAATTTTCGAGTCGCGGCCTCGATGGAATTGAACTAGTAAGACGAAAGAAAATGACTGGGAGGGTAGGAAGTCGGGAATCCGTTGATGATACTCCTGAGATTCTCAAAAGCATCGATTATGATGTTTTAGTAGAAGCGACGCCAACAAATATCATTACAGGCGAACCCGGATATTCTAATATTCTTGCCGCGTTATGCGATGGAAAAGACGTGATTACTTCCAACAAAGGACCGCTGGCGCTCCGCTATTTACAGCTGATGAAATCGGCTGAAAAACACGGTGCCCAGCTGAGATTTGAAGCAACTGTTGGGGGTGCGACACCGGTGATCAATCTTGCAAAGGACGTTTTGATGGGCGAGAAGATTAGCTCCGTTAGGGGTATTCTTAATGGTACTTGCAATTTTATTTTGCACAGAATGGGAGAAGAGGGACTCCCTTTCGCTCAGGCCTTGAAGGAGGCGCAAGAAATCGGTATAGCAGAGAGAGACCCTTCTTATGACATAGAGGGAGTCGATAGCGCGTGCAAGGCTGTCATACTGGCCAACGCGATTTTTGGCGTTGACAAGACGTATTCAGATGTTAAAAGAACGGGAATTCGAGGCATCACTGAAGATGCGATCGGACTTGCCGCGGAAGAAAAGAAAGTGGTCAGATTGATTGCAGAAATATCGAATCAGCGACTCGAAGTTTCGCCGCGCTTGGTCCCCATCGGTCATCCTCTCAGTATCGGCGGAACTTTGAACATCATTCAACTTTCAACAGATCTTGCAGGAGAAATCACAGTAGTTGGAAGGGGAGCGGGCAAATTCGAGACGGCAAGTGCGATTCTCAGTGATTTAGTTGCGCTTCTAAAAGATCGTTCAGGAAAGTCAGCATGATCTTGCAATTTTGTCTACTATTCAAATGAATTCTATAAGGTGCTTGAGCATATATGATTTGGGTGAGAAAATGGGTTATGAAATCGAATTGATTTCGATGGAAGAAATGGACAGACTTTACGAAGAATTCCAGAATCGCTTTCTTTACACAAGAAAAGCAGAAATTTACGGCTGCTGCATAAAGCTCCTTACCGATAATGAATTTGTGAAAGATAGATGGGAGGACAACTTCTATACCATGAGTGAAAACATACGCTCCCACGGCCGCATCATTGTTCTTTCAGATGAGACTGGCAGGCAGTATGTTAAGTATGAACCTGTTACAAAGACCGCTTTCCTATTCAACATCGGTTATTATGGCTGGATCAAAAGTATAGCTCTCGCAGTTGCTGGCGATGTCCTCGAAGATGAACATAGGATTTACCATGTGCATGGTGCCGCGATAGATATTAATGGGAGAGGGGTTTCAATTATAGCCCCATCAAAAACAGGCAAGACAACGCATTCTTGGGGATTATTGAGGCTGCCAGAAGCTCGCCTAGTGACGGACGACTGGTACTTTGTTAGGTTATCGAGCAAACGTGCATTGGCTTTCGGATCTGAAAAGAATTGTTATGCAGAGGCCGATATTGGACAGATTTGGTCAGAATACAAACCCCTCATCGAACGATCGAAATTTGATTATAATGGTAGGGCCATTGTTAATGTTAGGTGGATAGTTGGCGACGGTGGTGTCGTTCCGATGACATCAATTTACCATATAATTCTGCTGAAACGAGATCGAAAGGACCCTGTGATTACGAGAGAACTTTCAGCTGATGAAGCCTTAGAATACCTTATCGCTCATGATTTCTGCAATCCGCATCAACTCGTTCGCGATCGAAGAAAAATGCACATCAGAACTGCGTTTTTCAAAAGATTGCTGGAGCAGTCGAAGGTATATTTGGTGAATACAGTAGAGACGCCTCATGAATCGCAAGAAGCCATTCGAAAATTAGTTCTTGGGAATTGACATACATCCTACTAATCTATGATTATGGTGGAATCATGAAGGTTCTCATCATGATGACCGGGAGGAGTGTTTGGGGTGGTTTCAATTCTGTATGGGCAATGATTCGAAATTACAATTTCATACCTCAGCTGATTTACATTCTTACGACAGAGGAGGAGCAGGAACAAGCAGCAGTGCTAGAAAAATTGTTGCCAAATCTCGTCGGTGCATACGGATCACAACTTGAAATCAAAATAGAAGTCCTGAGGAGTGACGAAATAAGGACAGTATCGAATAAAGTTAGGAGTATCGCCACAATGCACAAACAGAATGGCGACGTTGTTGCGCTTGAGGTTACGCCTGGCAGGAAGATATTTGTATTAGGATCGGTTTTTGCTGGCTGGGATCGATACGTATTTGATTTTATTTTTTATTTGTATATAGATTCCCTCTTTAAAGCAAATAGACCATATCTTTTGATTCCGCTTTCGTGCCAGCACCTTCACGAGATTATATCGGAGGCCAAATGATGGAAGCGATCATCTGCAAGGATTATCTTATGGCAGTTTTAAATGAAATGCTGCTAAGCGGAGTGGAAAGATTTGTTGTGCAATCGGAGTTACTTGACCTACCTCTGCTCAATTTGAATATTAGGAAGAAGAAGATTGACACGATTGTCGATCAAAAAAACTTCGACGATGCTGTCTCTCAAGTTAACCTTCGAATCTCCTCAAAAAAGCTTCAGGATGAAATTCCAGATTACTCAGACTTGAAGGAAGCGTTGCAATCTTCTCTTCAGCTCCCGTCGAATGCAAGCGAATTAGCTCTTGAATTTAAAGACATCGAAAGAAAAAGCAACAATACTCTTAGATTTCCACGATCTAAATGCATTGGGGTAGATACAAATATCATTTATAAGAGATTGATGAGTAGACTTCAGTTCCATTCAGATTTCTCAGATCTTTTTGATGATGGGAGGGCACGGAATTTTATGATTCTCATTCCAGATCTTGTGCGCATGGAGATCACAGCAAATGTGAAAGAAAAATACACAAAGCAGGACGTAGAAGAACTCTATCGCGCACTCGATGGAAAAAAGATTTTGAGATCTCTCTTCAACTGTTGCAATAAGAAAGGTCGAAAGGCCCTCTTAGCCTTGACGGAACTTAAAATCATCAAAGATATGTATACATGCATAGACGTACCTGGCGGCGAATTTCATCAAAATAAGGAACAGAGAGATGCTGAGATACTTAGAGTCTTGGCGGGGTATGCCGATGCGCAGAAGTTAGATCTTGTTTTTGTGACAGCCGATGATAAATGCAGAGCCCATGCGCTTGCTAACAAAGTTGGCTCAATATGGCTTGACTATGCTCCAATTCCATTTTTCAATCACGAGCTTAATGAGTGGTTGCTTGTTGAGCTTCTTTACGATCTCTCTGTGATTTTCTGCGCAATTTCTTTTAAAGACCTTGGCATAAGAATATTAGGGGATTGGTCTGGCAAAACAACAAATGATTTTTACGCAGAAAACCTTAAGCTCTTAATTGAGGAAGGCTCTTCGCTCGAACAAAATATCCAGAGGGATTTGAAAATTCTTGACAGAATCCAAGAAGTGGCTGATATCAGATGCATTAAGTGAGAGGCGTGCCCCATTGTAAATAACTAAAAATTGAAAAAACTCGTTTCAAATTCACCAGAAAATTATGAAATCAAAAACTAGGTTCTGTAGAAAGAAGGTAGCGATTATAGAGTTTCATGAACGGGGAGAAGTTCAACATCTAGGTACGTAAAAAATAATCCCTAAGAAGAAAAAAAGGACCTCAACTCAAACTCTGCGTGATACTGTTTACCCCATTCAACGCATCCCTTATAAATCCAATAGGCTTCTCCAAATCAGTAACTTGTTGATTATCTTAACCTGACATGCTCATTTTTTCATTTTTTCTCATTTACGCCCCAGCATGGAAGTCTCTGTTATTTTATGCTTCATTCCAAAGCCCTTACGTGCAAAATAGCTAGAATACAGGCGTCCAAAACTCAACGATAGCGAAAACCTGCCTAGCTACCTTTTTATTGCAAAATGAACAATTGGTGGGGAGTCCCCGAAGAAAAAGATAAAACGGTGGGGAAGTTGGAGAAGGTCCACGGGGACTCCCCAATATAGCAATATTGGAAGAATTAGAAAAAGCTTTTGAATAAAAAGCAGCCACTATTTAGGGTCAGATACTAGACTTCGATAAGTAAATAGTGTTTTCTGCGCAGCAAATTAGTTGATATGAATTCTTCACTACTTTGGTGATTTTTCTTTTGATCGATCAAGTACAGCGAATTATGGAAAATTTACTGCAAGATTCTATGTATAAGCACCATTGAATAAATTATTATCTGGATTTGAATCTGGATGTGATGTTTTGATGGATTTCCAAAAAACTGGAAATATCTTTCCTTTTTCTTGGGATCTATACTATCCACAATTTGGCTAGAAAGTTGCTGTCATTTTTATCGCCTTTTCCTGTAGTTGCAAAAAATTAAATAGGAGTATTAGCCGTGCGGGATGCTCAAAATCGACAAGAATTGGATCTCCAACTTCCTGTCCACGAGGTACGCAAATCAAGACGACGGAGGTGAAAGTATGAATGAAAACAAGAATTCAGAAATTTACGACGAAATTAGGCTCGTTGAAGTATTAAGAGCAGCGCTGCTGCTTGTTCTCCTTTTTGGAATCGAATTGGGAGCTGTCCTTTTCCTCGTTTAATCTCGTGACTTCCAATTTTGAAATTATAGGGAATTCTGCCATTATGTTGAATTGTCTATCGTTAAGGATCGTTGAATAGAACCAACGCGCATGAACATCGGAATCGTGTGCCAAAAAAAGCCATCACTGAAATCGTAATCACTCATCAATGCGTGATAGCCACATTAATAAAGCAAATGAATGAAGCTAAGGATTGCAAAAAGAACGCATGTTGATAGTGAAAACAGCAACTGAAATCGGCATGAAAATCATGACATGCAGCATTTGCCACTGAAAAATTACGCGCCAACAAAAAAAGAAAAAGTGATGGGAAGACTGTTAGTAGCTATTTCCACTGATTCCAAGCAACAGCTCAAGCTCCGTGATATGCTCCTGTTCTTCCATCAATATGTGACGTACATCGTGCTCGAGCAAGAAATCGTAGTACTTGATTTTCTCTTTCTTAAGCTTCTCGAGAATTGCGCGGTAGGTGTCGACCGCCATTTTTTCATCTTTTAGATTCTGCTCCAGGATCTCTTTGATATCCTTCGCTGTGTGCGTCTCAGCTATTCCCATGCTCGGCACGCCTCCGAGCGCCCCAATTAGGGCCCTAAATTTCTCCGCGTGAGCCTTCTCATCATTCGCTATCTCTTTCAGTCTTTCGATGATTGGCTCTGACTCTATCCCCTCAACCACTTCGGCATGGCTGAGATACTGTACGTATGCACCGTGCTCGAGCTCAAGAGCATGGTTCAGCAATTTTATTATTTCTTCCTTCGACATTTTGAACACCCTATTGTGTAATACGATTCAATCGATATATAATTCGATCGCTGGTAGAACTGTATGACTATGAAAGTTTATCAACTTCTTTGTTAGAGCTTCATTTCATGTTGCTACATAAGCTCCTAGTTTACGACGTCATTCGAATCGATTCATGAATTCTTGAAATCTTCCACGCAATATGGCTAATTTGCTATATTTTTGGAAATTTTTGAAGTATTTATGGTTAGGTCTCGAGCTTACTAGTTGTTACTCCTGGTTAGAGGAGAATTGAAAAAGTTATGAATGTTGCGGCTCAATAAGCTCCGCATGCGGAATGTTGTTCAATACAAGTGTAGCAGCCCGAAAATCCTTTGCAGCACCTGGATTGACAAAGACAGTTTCACCACTCTTTTGGATTCCCCACGCCTCATGAACATGACCAGATAGAACGACTTTTGGTCTGAATTCCTCAACGATTTTCTTTATTGCCGTACTTCCAATGTGTCTACCAGAGGGAACAATATCGTTGATACCCTGCGGAGGCGTATGTGTTGCAAGCACCATCTTAGGCTCACATATCTTCCTTAGAGCATTTTCGATCTGGTCCTCTTCCATCTCAAATGGCGTGTTGAAAATTGTTGGATTTGATCCTCCAAATCCTACAAAAGTCTCATTCCCTATCCGCACTTTTCTGTTGTGTAGCAATATTGCAGATTTATCGATTGCCGCAATCACTTCTCGTGGATCGCAATTGCCAGGAATTGCATAAGTAGGAAATTTGAGGGACTTCAAGAAATGTTCAGCCCACTCTGGAGGACCAAATTGCGTTATATCCCCTAGTATTATGATGCCATTCACAGACCTTTCCTTCGCGAGATTATTTGCCCACTCGATAACGCGCTCCCTTCCATGTATGTCTGATATCACAAGGAACTTCAATGATGTCATTTACTTACACCCAGGCTATCGTATCTAACTGCCCGTGCATATATTGTAGTTTCTGCGCTATTATTTTTTACATTATTATATTTCATAATTTTTGCTTTGATATATCTGCGATGCTCTGGGGGATTTGCAGAAGGATGGAAAACTATTATTAATCAAAAAGGCATCGACTGCTGCCGTAGAGACGATGAAGTACATTTTTGTTACCGGCGGAGTTCTGTCTGGCCTTGGAAAGGGAATCACAGCTTCTTCGATTGGACGACTTCTAAAATCCAGGGGCTTCGATGTCACTGCCATTAAAATCGATCCTTATCTCAATATAGATGCTGGAACGATGAATCCTTTTGAGCACGGGGAGGTCTTCGTTCTTGAGGATGGCGGAGAAGTTGACTTGGATCTTGGCAATTACGAAAGGTTTCTTGATGTCGATCTGACAAGCGCTCACAACATCACAACAGGCAAGGTTTATCGGACTGTTATCGAAAAGGAGAGAATGGGGGAATTCCTTGGGAAGACCGTTCAGATCATCCCTCATATTACGAACGAAATAAAAAATGAGATAAGAACGGTTGCGGAATCAACAAATGCTGATATCTGTATTGTCGAACTTGGGGGAACCGTTGGAGACATCGAATCCATGCCATTTCTTGAAGCGGTCAGACAAATGAATACCGAATTGGGTCGGGGCGAAAACTGCCTTTTTGTGCACACCACGCTTGTACCAATTCTTGGGACAGTGGGTGAACAGAAAACCAAGCCCACACAGCACTCTGTGAAAGAGTTGCGATCATTAGGGATTCAGCCGGATATCATCGTGGCACGATCATCCCAGCCACTTGAGTACTCAATCAAAAGGAAGATCTCGCTGTTCTGTGATGTACCGCTTGAGGCAGTGATTTCAGCACCAGATGCTCGTTCTATATATGAGGTCCCGCTAATTCTGGAGGAACAAGGACTCACAGAGTTTATTCTCCGTAGACTGAAGCTCGTCCCGCGCAAAGAGGATATGACAGAATGGAAAGAGTTTCTTGAGCGCATTTTGAGACCATCAAGATCCGTGACAATCGCGTGTGTCGGTAAGTACACGCATTTGGCCGATTCCTATATCAGCCATATCGAAGCATTTCACCACGCTGGAGCCGAATTGGACACGAAGGTCAATATCGTCTTTATCGACGCCGAGGATATTGAGAAATGCGGCGTTCCGCGGGAAATGAAAGAAGCTGATGGTGTTCTCATACCTGGAGGATTTGGTAGTAGAGGAATTGGCGGAAAAATAATGGCAGCTCAGTATGCACGCGAAGGTAACATCCCCTTTTTGGGAATATGTTTAGGATTCCAGATAGCTACCATAGAAATTGCCAGAAATGTTCTAGGATTAAAGAACGCGAACAGCACCGAATTCGATCCAGAAACGCCAGACCCAGTGGTAGATTTGCTGCCTGAGCAAAAGAATCTGAGGCAGAAGGGTGCAACAATGCGATTGGGCGCGCAGCCGATTGTCGTTAAAGAGAATTCCAGGGCATTCAATCTTTACGGAAAGGCGCTAATTGTGGAAAGACATAGACACAGGTATGAGATCAATCCCAGGTACATAGAGAAATTTGAGAAGAATGGTTGGGAATTCACAGGTAAATCGCCCGATGGAAAGAGAATGGAGGTTGGTGAATTCAGCGCCAATGATTTTTTCGTAGCTGCGCAATTTCATCCTGAGTTCAAATCAAGACCGAGAAGACCTTCTCCGCTTCATTATGGTCTTGTCCAGGAAGCTTTGAAACGAAAATACGGATGAGGCATTTCGATTTATTCAAAGACTGCATCACAATCCAGCTACACTCTATTTGCTGACAAAATTTATAAGGGGGAAGCGGCTTGAAGGCTCGGTAATATGGCTGAAGAAGAGTATTTAGCCCTTCTTGATAGGGCAAAGCAGAAATTGCCTGAGAAAATTGAAAAGCATGAACGATTCACCGTACCTGAACCGGATGTCTTCCAAGAGGGGAAGACAACGATGATAAGGAATTTCAATGAAATCGCAGACGCATTGCGTCGCGAGCCAACACATTTACTGCAGTTTCTTTTGAGGGAACTCGGGGCACCTGGGTATATAGAGGGAACTAGAGCAGTATTCAAAGCGAAAATTGCTGACAGCCAGATTGCTGATAGAATTCGGGATTACACAGAAGCGTTTGTTCTTTGTTCTGAATGTGGGCGACCAGATACGCACATAGTGAAAGAAGGTCGAATACTCATCCTTGAATGTGAGGCGTGTGGAGCTCATAGACCCGTGAGCGTCAAAAAGACTACAAAGGTCGAAGAGAAGACGGCGCTCAAGGACGGCGATATTATTGAAGTGCTCATCGAGGACGTTGGCAAAAAAGGGGATGGCATTGCACGACTGGGCAACTATATCATCTATGTACCTGGAACGGTAAAGGGGATAAGAACAAAGGTGAAAATCAATAAGGTCGCAGGCAACGTCGCGTTTGCCACGGTGCACATAGAATCCGGCAACAGGTGACTTTGTTTAGCTGGAATGAAAAACCAAAAATTCTTTTAGCAGTGAGCTCGTGAAAAAGCAAAATAGATTGCCATTGCCAGTTGTTTCTATGTAAGAAACTATCCTCAAAGCCATCCTATAAAAAAGTTAATCGACAAACTTCAAAGGTAGTTCTTTTAATTATTGATCGCGTAACCTGTATTGCTGGAAACAGAGGAGCAAGATCATGGCATTTGTAGTGAAGTCGATTTCTCCGCGGGTATTAATGGCATTCACATTCCTAGGCGTACAGATCGTAGCGCTCTTGATTGTGCCGATATATCCTCGTGAATACCGAATCTTCGGTGACCCAGGAGACATCAAAAACTCACTCTTTTATGTACTGATTATTATTGTGGTTACAGCATTGATGCTACTCCTTTTGAAGCTGCGAATGGAAGTCGTTCTCAAGGCGGTTTTTGCATATGCGGTGTTCGTTACGATCTCCTTTGTTGTTTTTCCGCTCGCCTTCATGGTCATTGAAGACATGCTGATTTCTCTTGCGCTTTCAATGATATTTGCGGGATTCATGATTGCTCTATTGTTTATACATTCAGAATGGTACGTGATGAATACCGTGGCATTCCTGATGGGATGCGGCGTCGCCGCTTTATTGGGTATGTCTCTGGGCGTTATCCCTGCACTCGTTCTCTTAGTGATTTTGGCGCTTTATGACGCAATTGCTGTCTACGTAACGAAACATATGGTCCCGCTTGCCGAAGGTATTGTTTCCATGGGCATCCCCGTTGTGTTTATCATTCCCAAGCGAAAGGGATTCTCGATTGGGTCGATGAACTTGGACAAAATACCAAAAGGAACTTCTATACGGGAAGTAGTGATCATGGGTTTGGGCGATGCCATCATTCCTGGCATTTTGGTCGTCTCTTCTTTTGTCTCTCTTTCAGGGGTTCCAGGCTCTGTATATTCAGCAAATTTGCTGGTATCGGTTGGCACACTGATCGGATCTTTTTGCGGTTTGTTAATGCTCTTTTTCTCTGCAAAAAAAGGTAAGCCACATGCAGCTCTACCCTTTATCAACGGGGGAGCGATAGCAGGGTTCTTGATTACTTACCTTTTAATATTTGGCAATTTTACTTTTTAGATAATTTAAGTTGCGACCCCATCGTCGTTTCATTTGGGTCCTTCAATTTATGATCATTGAAAAGTAACGATACGCCATTTGTTTGGAAATGAAAATCGTGAGAAATTCTCAGGGTTCAGACGTTCGATGTTTTATGGTGCTTGGGATCCTGCCGGGAATTGGTGGAGGGGCGTTGCTGCCCCTCCTTGCGCAGGAGGTGATCCATCTGCAGGTTCCCCTACAGATACCTTGTTACGACTTAGCCCTCCTTGCTGAATCTCAGTTCGAACCCCCCAAAATGAGAGATCCTTACTGAGACCCAACTCGGGTGGCTTGACGGGCGGTGTGTGCAAGGAGCAGGGGCATATTCACCGCGGGATGTTGACCCGCGATTACTACGGAATCCAGCTTCGTGAGGGCGAGTTACAGCCCTCAGTCCGAACTACGGACGGGTTTCGGGATTGCCTTCACCTCTCGGTGTCGGAGCCCATTGTCCCGTCCTTTGTAGCGCGCGTGTAGCCCAGGGGATTCGGGGCATACGGACCTACCGTTGACCTCTCCTTCCTCTGGTTTAGCACCAGCGGTCCCATTAGTGTGCACGCCTTCCGGAGAAGACGTTGGCAACTAATGGCGAGGGTCTCGTTCGTTATCTCACTTAAGAGAACGCCTTACGGTACGAACTGACGACGGCCATGCACCACCTCTCGGAAAATCTGGCAAGGTCATCAGCCTGGCCTTCATGTAACCGTCGCCCCTGGTGAGTTGTCCGGCGTTGAATCCAATTGAACCGCACGCTCCTCCCGTTGCGGTGCTCCCCCGCCAATTCCTTTAAGTTTCATCCTTGCGGACGTACTCCCCAAGCAGCAGGCTTAACAACTTCTCTCCGGCACTGGGCGCCCACAAAGGACCCCCAACACCAAGCCCGCAGCGTTTACACCCTGGACTACCGGGGTATCTAATCCCGTTTGCGCCCCAGGGCTTCGTCCCTCACCGTCGGATCCGTTCTAGTCAGACGCCTTCGCCACCGGTGGTCCTTCCAGGATTACAGGATTTTACCCCTACCCCGGAAGTACCTCTGACCTCTCCCGGTCCCAAGTCTCGCAGTCTCCCCGGAATTCGGACAGTTAAGCTGGCCGATTTACCCAAGGATTTACGAGACCGGCTACGGACGTTTTAGGCTCAATAATATCGACCACCACTCGGGCCGCGGGTATTACCGCGGCGGCTGGCACCCGTCTTACCCGGCCCTTACTTCTCCTGCTTTTTAGACAGGAGAACAGCCAACACAGTGTGTTGGCACTTGGAATTCCCTCATCGGGATTTCTCCCATTGTGAAGTTTTCGCGACTGCTGCACCCCGTAGGGCCTGGACTCATGTCTCAGAGTCCATCTCTGGGCCCCCTCTCTCAAGGCCCATACCCGTCATAGGCTAGTGGGTACGTTACACCCACTACAACCTGATAGGCCGTAGACCAATCCTTGGGCGCCGGAGCTTTCGGCCCAGAAGCATTCCAGCATCCTGGACCTATGGGGTATTAGTCTCAGTTTCCCGAGGTTATCCCCCACCCAAGGGTATGTTATCCACGTGTTACTGAGCGGTCCGCCGAGTCCCGAAGACTCTCGACTCGCATGTCTTAGTCGAATTCCAATAGCGGTGGCCGCCGGCAGGATCAACCGGAATCGATCCATTCGGCAATTATCAAATGCCGCTAAGGATTCTAGGAGATTGGCAGGATCTCCAAGTTTCACCAACGACAATCAATTTGATCGTCGTACATCGAACGTCGGAACCGAGAGTTCACGTGCAAACACGGGGATCTCGGTCCCCCATCATTGTCCACAGCTCTGGATTTGATTGCCTCATAGACGGTCCTGCGACCTTCTCAGCATCAATTCGCACGCTGTGGATAAGCGTAGGCCCCTCTAATATCGAGGCCGTATTTATGCGTTTCGGGGCGCCATTTTCCAAATAGCGCCTGTTTATTTAATCACTTGAGGAAGTATTTGAGCATTTCTATGTTGATAGTTTTCCAGCTCTCTATCCAGATTTAAACCGGAGTGGGACCTCTATTCATAAGATCATCATTTTTTCATTCGTTGTCCAATAAAAGAGCTTCGTTCACAGTTCAAAAGAATGAATGAACTCGATTATAATAATTTGGTAATACCATGATCAAAAGAATTATTAGCGTCAAAAATCTTTTGAGAAAAAAGCGGGGATGGCCCAGCTCGGCAAGGCGATGGATTGCTATCATTAATGGCAAACATCCATTGTCCGAAAGGACTCGGGGGTTCAAATCCCCCTCCCCGCGCTTTTAATCGCTATTTTTGAAATAATATTTCATTAGTCATAAAAGAGAATATTTTATGGGAACAGCGAGAGTAAGATCGATTTCGCTTCTTGTTCGCTTGTACAATTCTCTTGAAGAAATTTTTTGCCTTGCAGAAATTTCTCGATACTATCCAATCCTTCGAAAATCTCCCAGAGACCTTCGTACGTTCTGCCATCAGGTATTTTACTGATCAAGGTCCATGTATCTTTCACTTCACAGAACTTCTTGTTTCCTGTACGATGACATACCAATCCGAACAATTGGTAATCCTTCACAACACAATCAACTTCCTGACAACTTGATTTCCTTTCAATTGTTTTTAACATAATAGGTCCTAGTTTCAAAACAGTTTTCGGCACAGTCATAGGCCCGGCGTACCACCGCAATAAATTCAGCCAATGTTAACAATTTCCACGCCTGGTAATGCCACCGGGAGTCTAAGATCGTGCTCCGACACTCGCGTACGTCTGCTCATACACGATTCACGAAAGAGTATTCTTATTGATGAAGGTTTGCTGGATGATACTTTTCCCAATCGATCAAGCAGGAATTGGCTAAGATGCTGTACTCTGAAATCAATGCGAAGGAACTTAGGATAGATCTCGGTGAACATTCTGTAACACCCAGCACATGCGAAAATAACTTTCTCGGGATTGAAACTCTTGATGGTTGATATTAGTTCCCTAGCTTTTGTGTCAACCTCATCCATTAGACCGCACGCTGGCCCATATGGAAATCCGCAGCAGAGATTTCCGCCTTGGAGCACTACGAATTCTTCTTTGATGTTTCCTAGGACATCAAGCATGGAATCGACAATGTTTAGAAACGCGCTCAGAGTAAAGCCAAGAAATAATACATGAGGTCTTCTCGTCCTGGAAACTGTCATGTTATTTGTTAATCGAATTTTCAAGAACTCTGCCTGCAAGGCGGCAAGTATCTTCCAGATTCTTAGCGATTGGTTCAGTTGATTCAAGTCTTGAGGAGCTAGTCCCTCTCTTGCTAATTTGGATTTTATTGCCTCAAATGCCAGTAGAGGATCGAGTCCCCTTTCGCAAGCCATCGAACACCGCCCACGACTCGAGCAAGTGTAAGCCTTTGTAGAAGCATCGGGCAGGTGCTTTCCCGATTTTACGTAATTTAGCACAATTTCAATTGCATTTTTGGGGTCGATGTCTTCCAAATGGGTGAACTTAAGTAGTGGAGAGACTTCGATGCATTTTCCGCATGACGTACATTGTTCCAAGAATTAGCTTAGATATGAATCGTAAAAATCTCTCATATTGTCAAATAACGACAGTGACATAATCATCCAACCCGAACAAGCAGCTTTCAAAAATCTCGCCATTACAACGTTCAAGAGCTACATCTCCTTTTGACTGCGCTTACAATACTCAATATGAGCATCGATACGAATTAGAGCTCCGATTAGATAATTTGATAATGACTCAAATAATTAATAATATAGTCCGAGCAATATTCAAACTTTCATTCGATTCCATTCATTTGTAAGACATTCTGCCCTATGATTTCCGCTGACAATTGCTTTTCACAACATACCTCTCAATGCCATAAAGTAATATATTAGAATTTGATTGAATTGAACGTGAAGTTCTTCGTTGAATCGTACGGTTGTACGTTGAATCAAGGCGAAGGCGTGGAATTCCATGATAGGTTGAGAGCTCTCGGTCACGAGCCTGTTAGCTCGTCTGATGAAGCAGAGTTGGTTGTTTTGAACACTTGTACTGTTATCGAATCGACTCAGCTCAAAATACTTAAACGCCTTGAAAACCTGCATCGCTGCAGCAAGAAAATCATTGTCTCTGGTTGCATGGCTGCGGTTCAGACTGACGACATACGTGAAATTGCCCCTGATGTCACGATACTCATGCCTCGTGATTATTATCGCTTTGAAGAGATTATTGAGACGAATTATGGTCGAATCGCTGTTGAAGGTGCACCTTGTGATAAGAAAACAACTGCTATAATCCCGATTGCACAGGGATGTTTGGGCAACTGCTCGTATTGCATTACAAAACTAGCTCGCGGAAATCTGAGAAGCTACGAGCCGGAAAAAATAGTTGAGAAAGTCAGAAAATCGCTTGAAATGGGGGCTAGGGAAATTCTGTTGACAGCTCAGGACTCAGCTGCGTACGGTATCGATATAGGTTTAACTCTACGCGACCTGCTAGCGAAGATCGTCAGCATAGAAAGAGACTTCAGAATTAGAATAGGGATGATGAACCCCGAAAGTCTGCAGAAGATCCTAGATGATGTCCTTGAGATTTGGGGCAACGAAAAAGTCTACAAGTTCTTCCATATACCTGTTCAGAGCGGAAGTGACAGGATCCTCACACTGATGCGAAGAGGATATACCGTGGATCAGTTCAAAACTCAGCTGAACACTATTAGGCATGTATTTCCAGAACTTTCGCTTTCGACCGATGTTATCACGGGCTTCCCTGGCGAAACGGAAGCAGATCACAGGGCGACGGTCGCACTTATCAAAGACATCGAGCCAAACATACTCAATGTAACGCGGTTTTCTCCAAGACCAGGCACCATAGCTGCATCAATGATGCCGCGCGTCCCTTCATGGGTTTCCAAGAATAGATCCAGAGAACTAACGAAGTTGCGCTTTGACATCAGTGAGCGGAATTACCAGTCGAAAATTGGTGCAGTGGAGGAGATACTAATCACAGAGCATGGTAAATCCGGAACGATGATCGGCAGAACGAACGCATATGTGCCTGTTGTCGTCAAGGAACAAATTGAACTTGGTATGTTCGCCAAGGTACAAATTATCGGTGCTGCGCGTACCCACCTCTATGGAGAAGTTATCGACAGGAGAAGTCCCTAATCGCCGTATTACAAATCGGGTCCAATCTTTTCGTTTCAGATTGCGAGGCTTAACAAGATGTTAGAATTTGAAAGTCATTAGATTGACCGATTAAGAAATCATTTTCCCTGTCCGTGAATCATTTGGATAAATCTTAAGAGGGACTGTTATATAGCCGAAACTATATCGGCGCAGAGAATAGCCCCGTGGTGTAGTGGTCAATCATGCCGGCCTTTGGAGCCGGCGACGGCAGTTCGAATCTGCCCGGGGCTACTTCTTAATCATTAGATTGATCGAATTTACCCCTACTTCCACTCAGCAATTTCTATCAGAATGCCATCAGGGTCAGCAAATACGGCCCTTTCGAGACCCCTTTCAATACTCGCGTGCTTAATCTTGCTAAATATAGTTTCGAGATGCTGGGCGTTGAGAATATGTTTGTCCTCCACCATCTTCACGCCAAGACTCTTGATGCGTTCAACTTCTTTGTGGAGGTTTTCCACCGAGAAGCAGAGATGCTTGACACCTGGAACTGCCATTTCTTCCGGCATCGCCTTTTTCGGATTTTCCACTGCCAAAAGTTCGAGCATTGTATTTTGAGATTTCAGAAAGACAATTTCCTTTATGCCAGGTATTTTTGATTTAAGTCTCATAACCTCTTCGAGATCGAGAACTTTCTTGTAGAATGCAACCGATTTCTCGAGGTCCGATACCGTAATTGCAATATGGTCAACTCCCTTTATCACCAAATCACCATCCTATGAATTGTGATATGAAGATTGAACACCGATCTTTTAATGCCTTCGATAACCCGAGCTACCACCTTTCTCTGTGAATAATCTCTTGAGTTCCTAACCTCGAAGTGCCTCCTGAAGCTCCCTTTTGCTTGCCTACAGGTAATAGCGCTACAGGTCTTACATGCGACGGTATCGACAAGATTCTCGAAACCGCATCCTCATCAAAGGCTCCTACCCAACAACTTGCGTAGCCCTTGTCAACAAAATAAAGCAGCATATTTTCGACAGCAGCGGCTACATCCTGCAAGCAGTAGAGCTCAATTCCCCTTCTACCGTAGCTCCTTATCCTTTCCAGATTCGCGCAGCAAACGATGACAACGGGTGCTTGAGCGACGAAATTCTGTCGGAGCGCCGCCGTGGCAAGCCTTCGTTTAGTCTCCTCGTTTCTTACGATTATAAAATCCCTTGCCTGCAAATTCCCTGCCGATGGTGCAAGGTTACCTAGCTGAATTGCTTCTATAATCACATCTTCAGGCACGGGCTCATCGCTGTAACTCCTGACACTTCTTCTCTTACGAATACACTCAACGAGTTCCATGGACTATCACATCAAATATTAGTCGATTCGGGCATTACAATTTTTCCTTCAAGTTGGGTAATGCCCACGTGATGATGTTTAAATGATTAGAATCTCATCTGCCCCCAGTGTCTCTCGAGTGCGTTCTTGAAGTCGATTACGGCGATGAGAAAATAGCCAGCATTGTCAAGAGTGCTATTGAACTCGAAAATGATAAGTACGCAACGGCATTCGTTACAGGTCGCATATTGGTTGTCAAAACTTCCTCACATTCAGTACTCAGCATGCTCCACACGCTGGAGGATCTTTTGTCGTGCATGAAAGCTGCTGAGGATGCGGTGAGGTTAAGTGGAATTCTCTTTATCAGCGACCCCCTCCCTCACTTCGACCGCAACTCCCTTCTTGAATGAGAGCATTTCATCTTTCGTCATAAGTGACCTGCCACATGCGACGAGCCGATCTTCTTCATCGACCACGATGACCTCATCTCTCGGTCTAATCTCATCATCGCAATCGATGACAAATTTGCAGAACACGTTCCGTCCCTTTCGATTGAATTCGGCAGAATCTTTATTGACAATCACCCTGAGTGTGGGCGTACGAAATGCGGAGTGAAGTCTCTTAGCACCGGCAAGCCTGAGTGAGAAAAACCCATCACTCGCCCTTATGGAAAGCACGAGCTCTCCGTCAACCAGAACATTGCGGATCCTTCCTGTTTTCTTTGATTTCACAAGGGATATCACACCGCTTAATAGCGCATCCGAAGCCCCTTTTCCAAATTGATAATCTGCGACAGCCCTAATCCTCGCGATATCAATATTGAATGTGGACTTGCCAGGAGCAATCGCTTCCAGCAATCTTATTGTTTCGTCACCTTCAAAGACCACACCTATACCATACCTCTGGATATGCGACATCCTCTCCATTAAATGCTTCATTCTTTCCTCGAGCACGCTGTCGCGATTCTTAGGAAAAACAGACTGCGCTATTGGATAGATTTCGTCGAGCTCAATGGGAACTGGACCGAAGGGAGATGAAACGACGAAATGTGCATCGCAGATCGACAAAATTTTGTGCATTTCTTTATCATATCTCGAGCTATATGGTTTCTCAGAATCTTCGAATCCTACAAGTACCTGCGTATCCGGCTGAGTGTAACGCTCGAAAAACCTCTTCTCGTACCTGTAAACCGCTGGTCTGTCAAGACTTTCAGTTCCCGTGTAAAAGAATGCGCCGTCCCTGCTGAGTGGCTCGTATTTTTCTAGGAAGTCTTTATATTTCGCAATCCTTCTTAAACCGTCTAAAAGTGCTGGATGCGAACGGCATCTGAGCTCGGCAAGTTCCCACAGATTTCCTTCCATTATCGCTTTCTTGACGTTTTCGATTTCCGTGAATGATATGAAAAGGTTATGCCTCGCGATGAGCTGCGCGCGGTCATCTTCACTCATTTTCTTAATTGCAGCAATGTCTGTATCTCTGCAAGCTGGGCAATTGCATACGAGCTTTTTCATGTCTTCGATGCGGAATGTTCCGTTTGGAAACATGAAACGACCGTCTCTGGCAAATTTCGCATAGGAAGCCGAATCGAATGTGTCACATCCTAGTAACACTGCAAGAGCAAAGATCATCGGATGTCCCGCCCCGAAAAGGTGCACGGGGCGCGCAGGAATCAAGCCTTTTTTTGACGAAATGATCACATCAACAAGATCATCAAACCTGTAGCTCTCCATCAGAGGCACGACTCCGCCGATGGGGTGTATGTCAGCATCAAGATCGCTCATCTCTCTGGCGCAGTGCTCCCTTAAATCGGCATGAATCGATCCTTGAATGACCCCACCGATCAGCATGTCGCCCTTCATTTCTGAAGCTTCCTTAGTACGTGCAATTGTTAGTTCAATTGCCTGGAGGGTTCTTTCTCGATCCCAGTGAGGTTCCGTGAAAATATCAAGGGCCATTCCGATGTCTGATCCGATGTCTTTTTGGAATTGCACGATCTGCTTGTTCTCGGCTTCAATTTCGGAATATACATGAGACTGAAAGGTGCCCGAATCCGTCATTATGACGCCTGGAAAATCGAGCACTCCATGAATTCCATCTCTCAGCGCTCTTTCACGCAGTTCCTTATTTCTCAAAATGATATACGAATTTGTGATGACAGCCCGTGCCCCGAAATCTGCATATAATTCTCTCGGTGGAATCGTATTTACATTAGGATTTACGACGGGCAGCAGACACGGTGTTTCTAGAATCCCCCGCCTCGTATGAAATCTGCAAATCCTCGCCAGCCCGTCTCTCTCTATGATTTCGAACACTCTGTAGCAAAGTGCACCGAAGTTTTTAAGTCTTTCACAAAGCGATATGCCAGTGCCAGATGATGACATGGAATACAAGATGGTCATTGTGGTGAGAAAGGATCTCCGACTGTCGCCGGGAAAAATGGCGGTCCAAGTAGCCCATGCAGCGGTTAACTGCGCAATCCAGTCGATGAAAAAAAGACCTGAGTGGTTTGAGAAATGGTACGATGAAGGGCAGAAAAAGGTTGTTGTCAAAGTTGAAAATCTCAGTGAACTTTACGAAATAAAGGGCACAGCTGAAGCTATCGGGCTCATCACTTCCTTAGTCGTAGACGCAGGTTTGACGGAGCTTCCGCCGGGAACGACAACCTGCCTCGGCATAGGACCGGCTCCGGAAGAAACGCTGGACAAAGTGACTGGACACCTGGGGCTGGTGTGATTGAAGAACCAAATCCGTGTCTTGGGTATCGATGATTCGCCTTTCACATTTGGTACTTCCCGCGTTACAGTAATAGGCGTTGTAATGAGACTTCCATCGTACATCGAAGGGGTGACGAAGAGTGAGTGCGATATCGACGGCTCAGACGCGAATGACTCCGTCATCAGGATGATAATAAATTCAAGATTCAAGGAGCAGATTAAAATTATTCTCATCGACGGAATCGCCCTCGGTGGCTTCAACGTTATTGACCCTTCAATAATACATAAAGCAACGGGAATACCGTGCGCTACAATCACAAGAAAGAAGCCAGATCTAGATATGATGAAGAAAGCGCTGGTAAAACACTTTCCCGACTGGGAGCGACGTTTCGAAGTCATCACGCGCTTCTTCCCTAATCCCGTATCAATCGATCACAAACGGATCTTCGTGGCCGTAGACGGCATGGAATTCGAAGAGGCAACAAGCATCATTCGATCGTGCATCCTTCGCGGCAACATTCCCGAACCTATTAGAGTGGCCCATTTGATCGCCAGTGCGATTGTCCACGGCGAATCGAGAGGTCCCGCCTAAACTTTTTCCCTGAGAAGGGACTTGATCGCCATGAGAGTGTCTAGATTCTTTGCTTCAATATTTTCGATGATAACCTCGGAAGATCCGTTCCATAGGGGTAAGACTCTAACAGTCAAACCAGCCGCATCGAGATGTACATTGAGTCCAGTTTCTTGGGGATATCGCATGTACCGTTCACCAGATCGTTCCAGAAATTCTATGATGATCCTCTCGATGTGAAATGAGTTTGTGGCAAAAAAGCGCTTTTCAGATGAAAGAAAGCGCTCTTTGTATTTTGAATGCAGTGCGAGCAGAACTATCAGTACCGCAAGTAGGACAACGAGTACGACAGCGGTTGTCGGCTCATTTGGTTCCAGTCCTTTATATATTGACAAAAGGGAGATCGTGAAGATCGAAATGACGGTAATGTATATCATGCCTACCATACCAGTTATAATTTTTATCGGCATTACATTCGTAGACCAGCAATGGAAATGAAGATCGTGCAATTTTTTTGCTGGGACAAGCAGAAAAAGTGCTATAACAAGCGAGGTGCCAAATAACCACTGGACTGCAAGAGGAAAAATCAGATATGAATATAACATAATTGAAAACACTGAAGGTATTACTACCCCGAGCCAGAATTCAATAACTGTTTGCCACTTTTCCACCTGAGACTCATACTGACTTTCCGAAATCCCGATCATCCCATCCCATGCATTCAATTGGATTCCAGATATAAATTCATTTGCAGGACTCTTCGCCTCTTGATATTTTCGGCTTTATGATCAACAAACGCTACGTTTATCGCAACTCTAGTTCACTTTGAACCATCCTTAATCAGAAGATCGCCGATTAAAGAGCTACGAGTGTGAATTAAAAATAAGAAGAGAACATAACAAGGCTAGAATCTGAGAAAGCGCTCGTGAGTGCAATTCGCTCACCGGTCAAGTTATCCGCCCCAGATTCGCAATGGTCACAACAACCGATATCTTTTAATATCAAATTTAGAGTCTTGATGGTCTGAAAATACTGAGCGTCACCTAACGCTTAAATACGACGACCGTAATAGGGTCGCCGCCCCTGATAAAGAGGTGAAAGGTTGCCAAGTGGACTTTACACTGCAAGAAAATTGAAAGAAAATCGCAAGAAGTTCAGGTGGAGCGATAGCAGTTATAAGCGAAGAATGCTGCATCTAAAGGAGAAATCTGATCCGTTAGAGGGCGCACCGCAAGCAAGAGGCATAGTATTGGAAAAAGTCGGTATTGAGGCGAAGCAGCCCAACTCCGCAATCAGAAAATGTGTTAAAGTTCAACTGATCAAGAATGGCCGCCAGATAA
This sequence comes from Methanomassiliicoccales archaeon, assembly GCA_038850735.1. Classification (NCBI taxonomy): domain Archaea; kingdom Methanobacteriati; phylum Thermoplasmatota; class Thermoplasmata; order Methanomassiliicoccales; species Methanomassiliicoccales archaeon. Next base: position 107,209 of record JAWCLO010000001.1, on the reverse strand, counting down.
CGGCCTTTGCCGTTGGTGACGGTGCGATTAACTTTATTGATGAACATGATGAGGTTCTCGTCGAGGGAATTGGAGGGCGACTCGGAAGGTCTTATGGTGACATTCCTGGTGTAAGGTACAAAGTCATCAAGGTAAATAACGTCTCCCTTAGGGAACTCGTGAGAGGACGAAAGGAGAAGCCAGTGAGGTGATTGATTGCCCGAAGAATTGCAGCCAAATATCCAGACTCAACAGTCTAATCAGCAAGTGCTTGGAAAAAACGTGCTTCTTTTTGGGAGCTACGACATTCGCGACGTCATCATCAAAGACAGCGGTCTCGCCAAGTATATTGATCTCACGCCAGTTCTTGTTCCACACTCCGGGGGTAAGCATGCCAACAAATGGTTTGGAAAGTCGAAGGTCAACATCGTCGAGCGCCTCATAAACAACATGATGAGGACGGAGGACTTCACAGGGAAGAAAATGAAAGCATACACGACCGTGAAGAAAGCTTTCGCACTTGTCGCTGAGAAGACAAAGAAGAATCCTATTCAGGTATTGATTGAGGCAATCGAAAACGCGGCGCCTAGAGAGGAAATAACAAGGCTTCAGTTTGGAGGAATTTCTGTTCCCAAAGCCGTCGACATCTCGCCTTCGAGACGACTTGACATCGCATTAAGGAATATCGCTGTTGGCGCGATTACTGCGAGTTTCAAGAGTCCTAAGCCTATTGAAGAGTGCCTCGCAAATGAACTCATGCTCGCGTCCAAGGGCGATATGAACAGCTATTCGGTCGCTAAGAAAGAAGAGATTGAGCGCGTAGCTGCATCAGCGCGATGATCGAACATATCCAGAAAGTTTGACGTTTTGATTTCTATGGGGGAAATATATGGGTCGTAAAGAGGACAACATCAAGAAAGCCCAAAAGATAATGACGGATCCTAAGCACATTCGTAATATTGGCACGGCGGCACATATCGACCACGGAAAGACGACGCTCAGCGATAACTTGATCGCCGGTGCGGGCATGATGTCGGAGGAGCTCGCAGGTAAGCAGTTGCTCCTTGACTACGACGAACAGGAGCAGGCCCGCGGTATCACGATCAACGCCGCCAACGCCTCGATGGTCCATACTTTTGAAGGTGAGGAATATCTAATAAATCTGATCGATACGCCTGGTCACGTCGACTTTGGCGGTGATGTAACAAGGGCCATGCGTGCGCTTGATGGTGTGATCATTCTTGTATGCGCGGTAGAGGGCGTCATGCCGCAGACGGAAACCGTGATCAGACAGGCGCTAAAGGAGCGGGTTAGACCGATCCTTTTCATAAACAAGGTTGACAGACTCATCAATGAACTCAAAGTCACGCCCCAGCAAATGCAGCAGCGATTCGTCAACATCATCACAGAGGTCAACAGGCGAATCGCAAAGTACCTTCCCGAGCCTCTCAATAAGACCTGGCAGGTAAGAGTAGAAGACGGGAGCGTTGCCTTTGGATCTGCATTCAACAAATGGGCGATTTCCGTTCCCTTTATGAAGAAAAACAAGATCACATTCAACGACATTTATGAGTACTGCAAGAACAACGATCAGAAAACACTCTCGAAGAGATCGCCGCTCCATGAGGTACTGTTGGACGCGGTCATTCACCACATTCCCAATCCCCTCGAGGCACAGAAGATCAGGATACCAATTATTTGGAAGGGTGATCACGAGTCCGAAATAGGGAAGGCGATGCTGAGCTGCGATCCCAACGGTCCAACAGCGTTTATGGTGACTAAAATCATTATGGATCCCCACGCCGGCGAGGTCGCGGTCGGCCGTCTGTTCAGTGGCACGATCAAGAAGGGCGACGAGCTTTATGTAATAGGAATGCCTGATATCAACAGGGTTCAGACCGTTGCCCTCTCTGTGGGAGCTGACAGGATTCCCGTCGACTCGATTTCTGCTGGCAATATTGTAGCCGTCACGGGTTTAAAGGATGCAATTGCTGGTGCCACGATTTCCTCAATGAAAGACATGGAGCCTTTTGAAAAAATTGTACATTACAGCGAGCCTGTTGTAACGATTGCAGTTGAAGCGAAGCACATGAAGGATCTGCCCAAGCTCGTCGAAGTCCTTCGGACCGTTGCAAAAGCAGACCCATCAATTCAGGTAGAAATCAATCAGGAAACGGGAGAGCATCTTCTCTCCGGTATGGGAGAGCTTCACTTGGAAGTTACCCAGTATAGGATCATTAATGATTACAAGGTAGAGATTAAGGCCTCTAAGCCAATCGTCGTTTATAGGGAATGTGTAAAAGGCAAAGGAGGACCCTTTGAAGGAAAATCGCCGAACAAGCACAATCGGTTCTACATAGAAGTCGAACCGCTTGAAGAAGCTGTGGTTGAAGCGATTCGATCTGGAGAGATTCAAACTGAGGGAAGGATCAAGGATGCGAAGGCGCTCGCGAAGAAGCTTCAGGACCTCGGCATGGATAAGGAAGAATCGAAGGGAGTCGTGGCCTTCAAAGACACAAACGTTTTCCTCGACGTAACGAAGGGAATCCAGTACCTGCACGAAACGATTGAGCTGTGCAAGCAGGCGTTTGAGGAGGCTATGAATTTGGGGCCTTTAGCCCAGGAGAAGGTCATGGGTCTCAAGGTAAGGCTGGTCGATGCAAAACTCCATGAAGACAGCATTCACCGAGGCCCTGCTCAGGTCATACCAGCGACACGATCGGCGATATATGGTGCCATGTGTTTGGCCGAGCGAATACTGCTTGAACCAATTCAGAAGGTTTTCATCAACGTGCCGCAAGAATACATGGGAGATGCTGTCAGGGAACTGCAGTCTCGAAGAGGCATCATCGAGGATATTAAGCAGGAACAGGATGCAACGGTCATCGTGGCGAAGTGTCCTGTTGCCGAGATGTTCGGATTTGCGAGTGCAATCAGGAGCGCCACGCAAGGAAGGGCACTCTGGTCAACCGAGAATGCGGGATTTGTGCGTGTGCCGCCTGAATTGCAGCCAAAGATCGTGTCGGAAATCCGAACGAGAAAAGGATTGAAGCCAGAACCTTACGACGCATCGTATTATGCTGGCTGAATGGAAAAAGCGTTAAATATCAAGAACATTATGGAGACTCAGGACAAGATTCAAAATTGAATGCTTTACTGTAAAAAATGGAGGCAAGAACATGGCTGAAAAACCTCACATGAACTTGGTGTTCATTGGTCATGTCGATCACGGTAAATCGACGACTGTAGGACGATTGCTGCTCGACACTGGCCACATTGAACCGTATTTGATTGAGAAGTATCGTAAGATGGCTGAAGAAAAGGGAAAGGCGACTTTCGAATTTGCCTGGGTTATGGACAGCCTGAAGGAGGAGAGAGAACGCGGTCTGACGATCGACGTCTCTCACAAGAAGTTCAATACGGATAAGTATTACTTCACAGTCATCGACGCACCGGGCCACAGGGACTTCGTTAAGAACATGATCACAGGTACGAGCCAGGCGGATGCAGCGGTTATTGTGGTATCGGCTGCGGAAGGTCCGCAGGAACAGACGAAGGAACACATTTTCCTTGCAAGAACCCTAGGTGTGAACCAAGTCGTTGTTGCAATCAACAAAATGGATGCCACCAAGCCGCCGTATGATCAGAAGCGATATGAAGAGGTCAAGAATCAGGTGACGAACCTCCTGAAACTCGTAGGATATAAAGTTGAGAAAATTCAGTTTATTCCCATCAGCGCCTACAACGGGGATAATGTTGTCAAGCAGACGCCGAATCTCAGCTGGTTCAAAGGCCCGACGCTTGTTGAGGCATTGAATGCTTTGGAAGAACCTCCAAAGGCTATCAACCTGCCCCTAAGAATCCCGATTCAGGATGTATATTCGATCACAGGTATCGGTACTGTACCTGTGGGAAGGGTTGAGACAGGCGTGCTCAAGCCAGATACAAAGGTCATCTTCATGCCCTCAAACAAAGTGGGTGAAGTCAAAAGCATCGAAATGCACCACGAGCCTCTGCCGCAGGCGGTACCTGGCGATAACATTGGGTTCAACGTAAGGGGTATCGCGAAGACAGATATCAAGCGCGGCGACGTGGCTGGACCGGTTGATAATCCGCCAACAGTGGCAAAGAGTTTCACCGCGCAGATCATGGTACTCAACCATCCGTCGGTCATCACCGTCGGATACACTCCAGTGTTCCACTGCCACACTGCTCAGGTAGCATGCAGGTTCGTTGAGTTGCAGAAGAAGCTTGATCCGAGGACTGGCGCTGTGAAAGAAGAGAACCCGCAGTTCCTCAAGACTGGTGATGCAGCAATTGTGAAGGTCGAGCCTACAAAGCCAATGGTTATCGAAAGGGCTAAGGACTTCCCGCCACTCGGTCGATTTGCCATCAGGGACATGGGTATCACCGTTGCCGCTGGTGTGTGTATCGACGTCGAGAAGAAAGAAATGTAAACCCTTTTCCTTTTACATTTTAGGTGTTTTATATGGCACAGAGAGCAAGGATTTCATTGAGCGGCACTGATCCCAAAAAGGTGGACAGCGTCTGCAATCAGATCAAGGCGATCTCACAGCGAACAGGAGTGGCAATCCGAGGACCTATACCTCTTCCGACGAAGCGGCTTGTCGTGCCGTGCAGAAAATCGCCAGACGGCGAAGGATCGGAAACATGGGATCGTTGGGAGATGAGGATCCACAAGAGACTGATCGACCTCGATGCTGACGAAAGAGCGCTAAGGCAGCTCATGAGGATTCAAGTTCCTGACGGTGTCAACATTGAAATTGTCCTGCGATCCTGATTTGGTTCACTGTTGAAATAAAATCTTTTTTTTCCGTCAATTCGAATTCACGCATTTTTTATTGGTTCTATACGGTCAATTGATGGCCATTAAATTAATACTTTTTCGACTTGATTAAATCAGTAATTATTTGATCAAATAGAGGACATTTTGGTTTGGAGGAAGCATGGAGGTTCCTTATGGTGAGGTTCCTAGTCTGCATTCACCCAATAGAAATAAGTTCACCAGTTTACTCAAGATTACATCCAGTTTTAATCACCTATGGAAACAATAGTAGGAACTGAATGCAGCGTAGTCACGCACAAATGGAGATCATGAATCTAAGAATACTCTACATATCTCATGCCTGTGTTATGATCTTTTAGATACCTTATTCTAATTCTTCGACTATACAATTTTTGGGGAAAAACATGAGGAGCGATACAGTAAAGAAGGGTCTGGAAAAGGCGCCGAGCAGAGCGCTTTTCCGGGCGACTGGATTGGTTGACGATGATTTTTCGAAACCATTCATAGGGGTAGCGAATTCGTGGAATGAGGTCATTCCCGGTCATATTCACTTGAATAGGCTTCTTGAAGAGGTGAAAAAAGGAATAATTGAGGCTGGTGGGATCCCGTTCACCTTTGGTCTGCCCGGCGTTTGCGACGGCATCGCAATGGGCCACGATGGCATGCGCTTTGCACTGCCGTCGAGGGAAACGATATCCGATTGTGTCGAGCTCATGATTGAAGCGCACTGCTTCGATGGGTGGGTCGGCATCACAAATTGCGACAAGATCACGCCGGGCATGCTGATGGCCCTCGGCAGGCTTGATATTCCAGGTATCATTCTTACAGGCGGCCCCATGTTAGAAGGCTGCGCTGACGATGAAAAATACGATACGCAGAGCGTATTCGAGGTTCTCGGTGAGTACGCTGCCGGCAAGGCAGATGGTAGAAAAGTCGAAATTGTAGAGAAGTTCGCCTGTCCCGGAGAGGGGTCTTGTGCCGGTCTCTTTACGGCAAACACTATGGCGTGCCTTACAGAGGCTATGGGTTTTAGTCTCGTTGGTTGCGGCACGTCACTCGCGATCAGCAGGAAGAAAAGAGAAATCGCAAGGGAGACCGGGAGGAGAATTGTTGAATTAGTGCGCAAGGGTGTGAAGCCCAGCAAATTTGTAACAAAAGAAACTTTCATCAACGCGATCAAAGTCGATATGGCTATCGGTGGATCGACGAATACGACGCTGCACATCCCTGCGATCGCAGCCGAGTTTGGTTATGACATCCAGCTGAAAACATTTGACAAGGTTTCAAGGGAAATACCTCACATCATGAGCCTCAGGCCTAGCGGACCCTACTTCATGAGCGACTTTGAAAGAGCGGGAGGTGTGCCTGCCGTTCTCAAGAGGCTCAAGAGTAAACTTGCGGATGTCATGACGGTCTCCGGAAAGACGATCTATCAGATTGCCGATGAGGCGAGGATCTACGACTGCGAGGCGATCAGACCTATCACAAGGCCGTTTCACAGTGAAGGAGGAATTGCAGTGCTTTACGGCAATCTTGCTCCCGAAGGCTCGGTTGTGAAGCAGGCAGCTGTGAGTAAGAACATGTTGAAATTCAAAGGAAAAGCAAGGGTATTCGATTCGGAGCGCGATGCAATCGAGGCGATTTCGAAGGGAAAGATTGCAGAGGGGGATGTCGTCGTCATACGGTACGTTGGTCCAAAGGGAGGACCCGGGATGCCGGAGATGCTTTCACCAACGAGTCTGATTGCTGGCATGGGACTTTCAGAGAGTGTGGCCCTCATCACAGACGGGAGATTCTCTGGTGCCACGCGCGGACCCTGTATAGGACACGTAGCACCAGAAGCATACGAGAGAGGGCCGATTGCTGCTGTAAGGGATGGCGACGAAATCCTCATTGATATACCGAAAAGGAGGCTTGAACTCGTGGTTTCGGATGACGAAATCCAGAATCGATTGTCGAAAGCGCGCATCCCTGAGAAACAAGTGAGAGGCATTCTTATGAAGTATCGTCAGCTGGTATCTAGTGCGGCAAGGGGTGCTATATGCAAATGAGCAGTTTTGTATTCTCTATCTTTATTTATTTTTCAATTCTTGTGAGTCTTTTGATCTCGTCAACTAAGTATAGGGTCTAGAGCGAGCGAAATTTATATGAATAAATGAGATACTACGCCATTCCAGCGGGCCGATAGATCAGCCTGGAAGATCGTCTGCTTTGCAAGCAGGAGGCCGTGGGTTCAAATCCCACTCGGTCCACTCACAACGCTGGCTTTCTCAAAAAGTGCCCGATTTAGGGCACTTCTGTACTCAGCATACTTCTTCTGGGCTTCCGTTAAATGATCGGTGTTGATGCCTAAATAATGAAGAGTCGTCTTCGTATCCGAGTGCCCTAGCATCATCGCAATCTCCTCAATCGGCACTCCGGAGAAATACATCTGCCTTCCGCATGTCCTCCTGAGGTCGTGGTTCGACAGGGGAAAGCCTAGGCGCTTGCCCAGATGATCGAGAATCTTGTTGATTGCTGACTTCCTGTAAGGATGCAGCTTCCCTCCCCTTTCGTATATGAGCAGGTTCTCTGGGATTTTGACATCGGGGTTCTTCTTTTTCGCCTCTTCGATTTCTCTTTCCCTCAGCTCAAGGTATTCCGCTAGATACATCTCCGTCTCGGGATCCCAAGGGATGATCCTCGGCTTCCCTCCATTTCTACCCTTTTCAAGCACGTGGATGGTGTTTTGCCTTCCTCTGTAGAAGTCCTTTAGCTTTAGGTTCAGCACGCCGCACCTTCTCAATCCCAAATCGAGTTCGAGGTGCACGATGATCCTCTCGATGCCTCTCGCCTCCAATCTGACCAGAGCTGCCTGCTCGTCGGTCAACCAACGGATGTTCTTCGGAGAAATATCGCCATAGCCAAACCGCCATTTTGTGGACTCAGTGTTTCCAGACCACTTGAGAAAGGAGAGAAGGATCGATATCGCATTTTTCTTGTATCTTTCTCCCCCAGTAAGAAACTCGTCCTTTAGAAAGAGGATGTCTTCTCTTGTTACCTTTCTGGGATTAATTTCTCTGCCTGAGTCGTTCAGGGCTTGGAAGAGTTTATTTAATGTATATCTGTAGTCTCTGATTGTCACGGAGCTCCTGCCCCCTTCCGTGAGCTCGCTGAGATACTTTTCAATATCGCTGCGGAGGAGTCTCAATTTCGTCGGCATAAGGCTCCTCCATCACTGAAGTAGGGGTTGCCGGTATAAAAGGCATGCTGAGGCACTGCGTTATTATTTATTTCTAGTTCTTTATACTATTATTGATATATGCACCGAAAGTACACTGCTGCCCTACCCCCCTACAAAGGTAACAAGGTAACACTTTTGACATCTGGATCAGGTGTTACCTTTGTGTTACCTTCGTCAAAGGTAACATCAATGGTAACACCGAATTTGCTGCAGTTGTTCTTAAATACGCTGTGAAAGTGCTTTCTGGTGAAATATGTCCTGTTCCTGCTTCCCTTTCTTAACTCAAAGCCAAGCGTTCTGAGTAATTGTCCGACCCTTTTGTGCGTCAGATGGTATTCTCTGCCTTCATTTACCTTTTCTGTCACTTCAGAGACAGTTATCGAAGATGGATCAAGCTTTTGATCAATTGAGGCGAGCAACTTCTCCTTAATGACCTCACAAAGCGCATAGAATACGTCAGCTTCTGTTGTCTCTTTCAAAGCTTCTTTTGAAGCCTCTTGAGCTTCTTCAATGAGGGAGAGGATTGCTTCTTCATTATCCTCGTTCGTGCAGAGTGATAAAAGAGTGGCTGCCATGTCTATTGACCTTGGGTCCAATGACGTATTATTGACTTCCTTTGATTCAACACTAGTCTTGCCGGTAAGGAATGCGAAACGCAAACCAAGGAGCATACTCTTGATTTTGCTGATTTCTTCCAGGTCGAAGTTCTTTTTCTCGGGTTTCCCCTCGCTCATTGGAATGAGAATGCTTCTATTCTGCAGATCCTCTGGGATATTGAGGTCTTTAGTTGCTACTGCCATAAATGAGAAGACTCGGAACCTCTGCACTTTTCCTCCGTCGTTGTTTACCCTTGCTACACTGCCTCCCCTTGTGAAGCCCTTTTCGTAGATCCATTCGAGTTCTTTCTTTCTTTCATCGTTGATCCTTTGCCACGAATCAATGCAGATCGTTGGGTGGTATTCTTCTATATCTCTATAGAGCGCTGCAACGCTCGGATTGGTGTAATCATGTCCCCTGTAGCACATGGCGCTTAGGAATCTGATAAGTTGGGTTTTTCCCGAGCGAGTAGGGGCATAAATGAGCAACCTCGGGGCGTGATTAAATGCTTCGTGAACCCAGGTGCACATGATAAAATGTGCTACCAGAGTGTAATATCTGCTGTCATTTAGTACAATATAGTCATTCATGCATCTCTGGATGTCCCTTTGCAACATGAAGAGATCTATATCTTCATCAACCCCTGAAGGGAGCGGCGTATCTGCTGTTTCCCAAAAAATATTCTTCTCGTAGTTTAGCAGGAGCGTTTGAAATTTGATATCCTTTTCTTCAGTGGCTTGTTCTTTCCATTTTCTTAAACTTTTCCTTTCCACATACTTAACCTGAGAGTTTGAAAAGACTATCGCAAGGTACACCTCTCCGTTCTCTCTGTATGGCTCGATGTCGAGGATCTCAGCACTCGGCATCTTCCTCCTCCTTTATTACAAGATGCTTGGCACTGATCCGATAATACACTGTTCGGACGCCTTCAACCTCGAAGATTTTCCTCTTTAACAGAGGAATAACTTCGATTGGCACTCGCAAAACAAGCCCAAAAGAAACATCCGTTTTCATGTCTTCTTCTCTCATATTTTATCATTCCTGAGAGTCAAGGTTTCAGATGCCTCGACTTCTCAATGATATATATAATGCACAATATAGTGCACAAACGAGTTACAGGATATGCTGGCTGTCAAGATGTTGAAGAAGCATTATTTATATTTTTCTCATCAGCTTTTACTTGTTCAAAAATCACTTTTATCGTCGATGGCCCTTCGGCGCCGGAATATACTTTGTAAATAAGCTTTAGGCATTCGAGCCTTAAAGCCGCCCACCGATAAGCCATTTTTTCGTTATTATTTGTAAGCGCATTGTTGAAGAGTGTTTCATACTCGGATAGCTGTTTCTTGAGCTCTGAATCTGCAAATTCTCGGGAAATTTCTTTTTTTAGCTGAGAAACTTGCGGAAAAATTGAAAATCTCGTCTGCCTCTTCAGAAATCTTCCTACTTGGCTCACACTTAAGCCAAATTGATCTGCTATTTCTTGGTAAGTCTTTCCAAGAAGCCTCATGTTGATTATTTCGTCTTGAAGTCCCCGCTGTCTGATTTCGCTTTTCATTTGCTATCAATAATATATATAATGCATCAATTATACGACAACCATCGTTTATAAAGTACCTGGAAATGCTACGGAATATACACTGAAATATAATGGTTATTATGTCACAATGATGAAACGAGACGATTCATTGTTATAAAATTGATCCAATTAAAAGAAATTGGTAATCTTTCGGATTGTTGACCATATGAAAGTCTTGATAAGAAAAGAGGATTGAAAATTGTCGAATTGATACGCTTACAATTCACATATTCCTAGTCTTAATAATGGCTTTTGTCCCATAATTTTATTGTGTTACCTTTTATATAAATAATCCAGATATCGGAAACTGTTACCTTTCAAACAAAGGTAACACAAAGGTAACACCTGATCCAGATGTCAAAAGTGTTACCTTGTTACCTTTGTTAAGGAGTAGTTTCCACGATATGACGGGATTGATTTGTATGTATTCCGATATGAAGGGGATTCGATCTCCTCCACAGCGAGGTGCCCGATTTAGGGCACTTTTAGCCTCTATCCAGTTGTTTTCAGAGTAAGAAATCCCACTCGGTCCACTCACAACGCTGGCTTTTTCCATTCATCCTAAAAAGTTGAATTGTGAATAAGTATATAAAAGAAAGAAAATTCGAGGTGTTTGAATCAAAGTTACAAATATCTTTTCTTGTTGCATTTCTACAATCGAATTACTTTGAAATTCTTACAAAAAAGTCTCCAGCTTGAGGAGAGTGATCGTCAAATCTTAAGCACTGATTGAAATAGAGTTCACGGCAAATTTTCAAAAGACTATTAAGAAGCAAGTTGAAAATTATAATATGCTCACTAAATGCTTATCAAATTTGACGAAGGTTTCTTGAAATCAGCCTAAAAAAATGTTTTATGATGACTTTTTGGATCAAATCTAGTGGGCTGGTTGGACATTTGAATGATTGCATTTCATTTTACAATTAGGAGTGCCTAGTCCAGCATTGAATCAAGCATCATCATGACGATGAAGCCAATGATCAGTCCAAACGTGGCCTGCCTTTCAAACCCCTTTCTGTGACTTTCAGGTATCATCTCATCGCTGACAACAAAAATCATTGCTCCGGCTGCAAAGGCAAGTGCCAACGGCAGTATAAAATGAAAGATTGTTACTAAACCAGCGCCCAGAACTCCTCCAATGGGCTCAACGAGACCTGTTAGTGTGCTATATCCGATCGCTCTAATTTTGCTGTAACCCATTCCCACCAATGGCAATGCAACTGCTAAACCCTCTGGCATATTTTGTAAACCGATTGCTGTTGCAACTTCAATACCTGTCGCAACCCCTTCTCCCCCAAAACTCACGCCTACTGCAAGCCCTTCTGGGAAGTTGTGTATCGTCATCGCTAATATGAGAAGCCACACGCCTGCAATTCTTGCAGGACTTCCTTCGTTTCCGATGATTGCATGAGTGTGAGGAATGAAGCGATCTGCTAGGTGAAGTACAAGCGCTCCAATGATTATTCCTAATATGGCAATCCCAACTCCTCCGAAATCTATTGCTGGAATAAGGAGGCTGAAGAACGTAGCAGCAAGCATGATGCCTGCGGAAAGTCCAAGCATCACATCGAGCATCCTATCTGAGAGTTTCCGAATAAACAATATGGGCAGGGCGCCTGCTCCTGTTGCTAGGCCTGCTAGAAAGCTGCCGATTGATCCAAGGAAGATTGCTTCTGCACCTAACGTCAACAGATACCTATATTTATCTAGTTTTCTTAAAATACCATTTAAATCATGTATAAATTATAAATTATATATTGAAAATTCATCTAACCTATTTCAATTTTCGAATAAAAACTTTGAGAGTGATAGACTTTCAATCTAAATTTTGCGGGTATCTTTATTTAGATTGAATTAATTTCTTTTGCTTTTCGTATTTCAGAATTAGATTGCACTGTCGCGAGAAGACCATCGAGTGTTCTCTAACCTCTGCCATATTAATCATGCCTTTAGGGATTCAGTTATGCGGGAAGAGTCTCACATTGACGTACCTTTCCAATGTCCTCTTGAATGCTTCTTTTTCAAGGGTAACTCTTTTTAGATTCTCGTCATTGAAAACCGATGTGCATTTATAGAGACAGCTTTGAATTATCACTTTCCTGAAGCTCGATAGGAGCTCTTGTACCCAATGGCTATTAGATCTCTGCGTTTCCCTTACTGGGTATTTGATACAGGACTGAGTTTGCTCTTCATTTTCAAATCCTTGGCTATTAACTCCAAGACACGGTCTTTTTGAATACACCTTTTAGAAAAATCTAGTAAGAGGATTTCTTTTTGAAAAGCCTTAGAAGTACGTCATTCGTTAGGTGTCCGCATTTGAAGCGCCCCTCTATAACACTTACCCTGTTCTTTCCTTCAAAAGATCGACGGCTCTATGCCTAGATAGACTGACTGCGAAGTAAAATTCTTTTTTTAGAGTTATCGATTAGGGCGTGAAAAGTAACAATCAGGGGTTTGGACACATTTCCAAAATTCTAAATTCATTAGAGTTCTTTTCTCAAGGTGAACATGAGTATTAGAACTGTCCTAGCTATTAAGTTGGTGAAACGTTTCTTCAAAAAGCGCTTTTTACTCGCAAAATTAACAAAGTTTCCTGTTTTTGGTCGAATGATCGAATTTGCATTCTTTGAAGACGACGACATAATCATTCTCCCGATGGAAAGTGCGCTCGCAAAGAATCGGGAACCATCAAGGAAGATCAGCTTGAATATTGCGGTCGAGCTAGAATCGATAGTCCTTCCATCCAAGATCATCGAGCACTTCATAGAAAAATCGCGGTACCACTTTATCATGAATCATTGCATCTGTAGGGAATCCAACAGCTGTAAAGATTATCCGCACGAGCTGGGTTGCATATTCCTCGGAAGGGGCGTCTTGAAAATTGACAGCCGATTGGGAAGACTGGCAACGAAGGAAGAAGCGCTTGAGCACCTGAGAAAATGTAGGGAAGCTGGTCTTGTGCATTTGATAGGCCGAAATAAAATCGATGCTATGGTGTTTTCGAACAGTCCCAAGGAGGATCTTCTTTCGATTTGCAGTTGCTGTCCGTGCTGCTGTCTGTGGAAGATGATACCATACCTTTCGAATAAGATAGGCAGCACGGTCACAAGAATGCCTGGTATACGCGTCGAGGTCGAGCAGAATCTCTGCACTGGGTGTGGTCGATGCGTATCGAAGCAAATTTGTTTTGTTAATGCAATAAAAATACAAGGAGAGAGAGCATCAATAAATCAAAACCTCTGCAAAGGCTGTGCAAGGTGCGTTGAATTCTGCACGCATAGGGCGATGAAGCTTGTTATCGAGGACGAAAATTTCATGAAATCCTCGATTGAAAGGATCGCGCCACTCGTCGATATCAACGCAGAATGAAATATACAGAATACACTGGGAGCACTGTTTCTGCGTAGGCTGAGGTTATAGAACTCATGTCATCTTGACAGCTCTATTGAGAACGCGATTTTCATAATTTTAGTGTAAAGCAAAAACCGTTCCGATGCATGCGGCGAAATCTTCAGTATTGGTTTCAAATTTCCTCATGACATATTCGCTGGATTTGCCCAAAAAACACGCTCGCATCGTAAGAAGACAATAAGGAATAGGCTAAATTGGTGAGCAATTAACTTATATCATTTGCTTCCTTACACCTCTATTATCAGAAGGGTTGCAGGGAGAAATCAATAAATGCAAATGTGGCCGGAGAGATTTCGAAAGCGGGATCACGTCATGCACATCTTCCGAAGCAAATTTGAGTCGATCGAGTCTCTCTCTGATTTGATTGATTTCACGCCTGATGATGAAATTATCGTTTATGTGACCGACTTGGATATTGAGAGAGAAATCGAGCAATGCAAGAATACAAAAACACGTCGCAGCATAGAAGATGGCCTCGATGAACGAAAGCTGCGAGCTTTGCCGTCATTTGCCACCTACTGTCCTGACGAACATTTTGAAATAGACCGCATGTTGAGGTTTTGGGAAGAACTGAGTATAAAACTCAGCAATAATGGTTATCGTGGCGCAACGGTTGTCGGTGATATCTCCTGGCTCAGCGATTACCCTTCGTTTTTTGATTCATTTGTTCGCTATGAATGCGCGATCGATCTGCGTGGAGTGCCTGATAATCTGAGGATCATGTGTCAATATGATTCAAAGCTCTTTTCTGAGGATCAGCTGGACCGGCTCGCTAGAGTTCATCAGTTATTACTTCAAGGAGGGATTCTTGAAAGAAGGTGCTGGGTGATCTCAAGGAAGCTGGGAAATTTTCAATTATCCCCATCTCCTTCTGGCGATTTCTCGAGGCCGATTGTTAGAATCTGAGGATTTATAATCCGATACCTTCGAACTTTAAACTGGAATGGTTCACAGATCTTGATAGAGTCTGTGGATTTCTCTGGAATTACAGACCCAATTCGGTGAGGACTTTATTTCAATTCTTCATCTTTCTTGCAATTCTCCATTAGAGATTATTTATAATCTCCAGATGATTTCGGAAATAATGGCATTAGATCTAGAATTCATTTTACAAAGGGTCAGGGAACTTGCATTCAAGTACGAAAAAGAAAACAGGGGATGTGCCCAGGCCTGTCTCGCCGCTCTTCAAGACGTGATGGGCGTAAGGGATGACAATGTCTTCAGATCTGCGAGCGGCCTTTCAGGTGGCGCTGGTTTGACAACGCTAGGTTCCTGTGGGGCGCTTTCAGGCGGTGTGATGGCTATAGGGCTGTTCTTTGGCAGGGAAAGGGCGGAATTCAAAGATCCCGAGAAGAAGCGTATGATCGCTTACCGCCTTTCGAAAGAGTTAAGCGAAAAATTCATTGAGAGGTACGGAAGCGTGGTCTGCAGGGAAATCCAGAAGAATTACCTTGGTAGGAGCTACAACCTCTGGAGTCCGGAAGACTACATTTCGTTTGACAAGGTCGCGTATCAGGGAAATAAATGTCCCGAATTGGTGGCACAGGCAGCAGTGTGGGCTGCTAGAATCATACTCGACGAGCTGGAAAGGACAGGAAAGACGAAGATTATCGAAGCGATTTATGAAAACGCACGGCGGATTCAGTAGCCTCCATAGTCCGTCCATCACAGACCGGGATATCTAACGATTGGCTTCAGCACTACGATTGTCTCAATATTCCTGAAGCCTAAAGGTTTTATTTTCTTTTCAATGAGGTCTGCAAGCTCCCTGTTATCTTTTGCCCTCATCCTTATCATGACTCTTCTTTCCCCCGAGACGTTGAGTATCTCTATCACGTTTTCAATGGAAAAAAGCGAAGAGACCGCCGCCGGGTAATTTGTAGGGTCAATATCGGCAGCGATAATGGCATCGGCCGTGATACCGAGTCGCTCGTAATCTACTATCGCTGCATACCCCAAAATGATCCTCATCTCCTCCAAGCGCTTGATCCTGTCTCTTATAGTAGAAGGTGATCGATTCAGTATCTTGCCGATCTCCTCGCACGTGATCTTAGCATTTTTCTGCAGTAATCGCAGTATTTCCCTGTCGAGATCGTCTTCCATGTAGGTCATTGGAATATTGCCCGATGCGTAAATATATTTTTCAGCATGAATGAAGTCCCAAGGCGAGAGAAGTCACAAAAGCGGATCCGAGTGTTTTCTTGCCAAGAAATCATCGACAATCTTCTGATGGTCGAATGCAAGTTCTGGAAGATTGTTGATCGGTAAGAGTTCGACTGCACTAGCATCATCACCTGATTTGAGTTCACCCCCCACCTTCTGGAGGTGAAAAACGATAGAAATGAAGTGTCCGCGCGGATCACGACTGGGATCGGAATACACGCCGAGGATTTCAAGGATCCTCGTTTTGAGTCCGGTCTCCTCCAACAACTCTCTCACGACGCAGTGTTCAACTGTCTCGCCATATTCAACAATGCCGCCCGGTAGTGCGAACTTCCCCTTGAACGGCTCCTTCCCCCTCCTTACCAAAAGAATTTTTCCATCGATGACCACAATTCCATCTGTGGCAATAGTAGGTTTCTTGTATAGCATTTTGAGCTGCTCCTCGAAAAGCTTTTTCTGGAGATCGTATTGCTCGAGTAGCTTTTCCCCCTCTGGCGTCAGCTTCGAAACCCCGCCTTCGAGACCCCCTCTTTCAGAAACAACGACCTTTGCACCGAGTGCATCCTCTATTTTCTTGATCGCACCCCATGCATGCCTGTAGGACATTTTCATTTCTGTAGCAGCCTTTGAAAGAGATCCGCACTCCTTCACCAGACGCAGCAGTTTCGCTCGTCCATCGCTCAAGAGAAAATGACCGCCCTTTTTCAGCCAGATCCTGTAATCAACCTCGTAATCCAAACGACCACCATTGCGAAGAAATTTCGTGTCATGATAGATTAAAGCTTCTGTAGTAATTTACCTCCCCTGTGGCTGTCAAACGAAAGAAGATCCCAACGATACTGCAGTCAAAGGAGCTGCTCGACAAGGCCTTTAAGCGAGCTTCGAAAGTGCAAAAGAAAGGAACGAATAGACTCGATGCTGCGAGAAAAACTGCAATCTCGAAAGTTTCTGCAGCCGGCGACATTATCGCCACCAGCCTTGAGAAGTACGTGAAGGCATTCCCCAGCCTTTCGAGGAGCAGCGAGTTCGATATGGAACTCATAGATGTCATCCTGGGCATCGACGCACTGAAAAAGTCTCTAGGAGGACTCAACTGGGCTTCACAAAAGACGCTAGAACTTGAAAAGGAGTATAAGAACAGAATTAGCAAGGCAGCAGCGATTGACGATGTTTCTAGGTTGAGAAGGGAGTTTTACGGGAGGCTGTCCTCGCTTGTTAGGCAGATTGACGCAGATTTGAGATTCATCGGCTATGCAAGGGACAAATTGAAAGAGATCCCTGAGGTGGATTCATCTATCCCTACCGCCGTAGTGGCAGGCTTTCCCAATGTAGGAAAGAGCCAGCTCGTTGAAAGAATCTCAAGCGCGAAGCCAAAGATTGCGCCTTATCCTTTTACAACGCAGGGGATAGGCATTGGTCATTTTGAGGCCGGCAGGCGGAGGTATCAGGTGATCGACACACCGGGGTTGCTCGACAGGAAACTCGAAGATCGCAATAAGATAGAGTTGCAGGCTATACTAGCGCTTAAGCATCTCGCAGACGTCATTATCTTCCTTATCGATCCCACAGAAACATCTGGTTACGCGCTCGAAAGCCAGCTCGCTTTGTTAGAATCTGTGAAAATGAGTTTTTCTGGAATCCCGATGATCGAGGTGGAGAACAAATCCGATATTTTGAAAACGGACAGCCCCAGATTGAAGATTTCGGCGCTCACGGGTGAAGGTGTCGAGGAATTGGTTAGAGTCCTTGTCGATATGCTGAGCAGATCTGGCGATGCGAATGCGGTTGACTCGATAGTTATTTAGTCGGAAATGCCATGCTTTGAAAGAGAAGGGGGACGATGAAAGAAGTCGCCTGTAGCGAGGAAATGAAAAGGTATTTTGAGCATTTAGCAGGCGAACTTGACCGGTGCTATGCCCTTGCAAGGAAGGCAAGGGCGAGAGGTCTTGATCCTGAGACTTATGTCGAAATACCAAGGGCTGACGACCTTGCGATGAGAGTGGAGAAACTTCTCGCCTCATGGGATGTTGAAGGCGTTGCTGAAAAGATCAGAACATTGAGCAGAAACCACGATCGGGAGGAAGTTTCTCTCCTCCTTGCAAAAGAAATTGCCAGCAATCCCGCCAAATCAAGAGAAGATGCGATTGATAGGGCTATCAGGGTCGGGCTCGCCGTGCTTACTGAAGGAATCCTCGTTGCTCCGCTTGAGGGAATTGCTGGTGTGAAAATCGGTCGAAATCCAGACGGAAGCGAGTATCTCACTATTTCTTTTGCCGGTCCTATACGATCAGCTGGCGGAACGGGTCAGGCTCTCAGCGTCCTCATCGGCGATGTCGTGCGACGAGAACTCGGCATCGGAAAATACAAGCCGACTCATGGGGAAGTCCAGCGGTTCAAGGAAGAAATACCGCTTTACAAGCAGTGCCAGCACCTGCAGTATACGCCTACGAATGAGGAGATCGAACTCATCGTTAAAAACTGCCCCGTTTGTATCGATGGTGAGGGCACAGAGGATGTTGAAATCTCAGGATATCGGGATCTCCCGAGGGTTCAGACGAATAAGGTAAGAGGAGGTGCGTGCCTCGTTATCGCCGAAGGTCTTTGCCTTAAGGCGCCAAAAATACAGAAGCACGTGAAGCGGTTGGGAATTGATGGATGGGAATTCATTAATGAATATCTTGAACTCCGAAAAAAATCAGCGCAGGACTCTGAAGTTGCAGGCGTCGCGCCAGATTATAAGTATCTCAAAGACATCGTAGCAGGAAGGCCGGTACTATCGCATCCTTCCAGGATCGGCGGATTTCGATTGAGGTACGGTAGGGGGAGGACGACAGGTCTGGCTGCCGTAGGACTGAATCCAGCCACCATGTATGCTCTCGATGAATTCATTGCCGTGGGGACGCAAATCAAGCTTGAGAGACCGGGAAAGGCTGGCGCGGTTACCCCCTGTGATTCAATCGAAGGACCGATTCTTCTCCTAGATAATGGCGATCTCGTGCAAGTCAACTCTCTTGAGGAATTTGAAATCGTCCGCGGAAAGATAAAGGAAATCGTCGATCTTGGCGAGATACTCATTTCATTCGGCGAGTTTGTTGAAAACAACCACGTCCTTGTGCCTGGGTCCTACTCTCTTGAGTGGTACCGCGAGGAATTGAAAAAGGCAGCTGGCGTGCTTCCCGATAACTGGAAGGATCCAAACTTCAAGGAATCGATTGAACTCTCAAAAAAATTCAACGTACCCCTCCATCCCAAGTACAATCTTTTCTGGTCAGATATTGAGTTGGATGAATTGAAAGATCTTAGATCGTATGTATTAGCCCATGCCAGGTGGGCCGACGGTCATCTCTACATTGAAAATGATTCAAAAGCAAAGCTGACGCTCGAAAAATTAGGTGCGCTTCACAGAATTGTCGGCTCTGCGATCGTGCTTGAAAAGTATGCGGAACCCCTGCTCCTTGGATTGGGACTTGCCCATGAGGGAGAAAAGATCGTAGTGGGTGCACCATTTGATGGTCGCAGTGCCATCGAAGCAGTTTCGGCGGCTATGGGGATCGCTGTACGGCCGAGAGCCGTTACCCGCATTGGTGCCAGAATGGCAAGACCAGAAAAAGCGAAAGAGAGAAAGATGCGTCCACCACCCCACGTGCTCTTTCCTCTCGGGCAGAGCGGCGGAATGCAGCGGCTGGTGAATGAGGCCATATCAGAGGGAGAAATCGAGGTCGAAGCTGGTATCAGGCAGTGCAAAACCTGTGGGAAAAAAACACTACTGTGCGCGTGCGAGTGTGGATCTCATACGGTTCCAATAGAGGAACCTCGTCTCCAGCGCGTCGATATCTCTAAACTCGTGAAGGATGCAATGGAACGCCTTGGAGAACGGAGCTTGCCAGAAATCAAGGCTGTCCAAGGCATGATATCGAAGAACAAGACCCCTGAAGCCCTCGAAAAGGGAATACTGAGGGCGAAGTATGATGTGTGTGTATTCAAAGATGGTACGATCAGATTTGACATGACAGACGTACCGCTGACGCACTTCAGACCTCGGGAAATTGGACTGAGCGTTGAGAGAGCAAGGGAACTTGGTTATGTAAAAGATGTATTCGGAAATGAGCTCATCGATGCCTCGCAGTTGTGTGAACTGAAAGTCCAGGACATAATACCTTCAAACTCATGCGGCGACTACCTTGTCCGGGTTGCGCAGTTCATCGACGAGCTTTTGCAGAAGCATTATGGTCTTGCGCCTTTTTACAATGTGAGCAACCGCGGGGAACTGATAGGGCATCTGGCAATGGGTCTTGCGCCTCATACTTCTGGTGGTGTGCTCTGCAGGATCATCGGCTTCACGGATACGAATGTGGGTTATGGTCATCCGTTCTTCCACGCAGCAAAGAGGAGAAATGCCGACGGCGACGAGGACAGTTGCATTCTGCTGCTTGATGCGCTCATCAACTTTTCGCGCTCTTATCTCCCTGACAGAAGGGGAGGTCTTATGGATGCGCCTCTTGTTCTTACAACACGCATCGATCCGAACGAGATCGACAAAGAAGCGCACAACATTGATGTTGCTTGGTCGTATCCTTTAGAATTCTTTGAGGCGTCGACGAGTTTCAAGCATCCAAAAGAATTGCAAGAGATGATGGACCTCGTGGCAAAGAGGATAGGTTCAGTTCTTCAGTACGAAGGCTTTGGGTTCACTCATGATACAACCGACATTTCCGCGGGCCCAAAAGATTCCTCTTACAAGACGCTCGAAACGATGATCGACAAGATGAACGCACAGATTGAACTTGCGAAGAAAATCAGAGCCGTTGATGAAACTGATGTTGTGTATAGAGTGATAACACGGCATTTCTTGCCGGACATGATAGGCAATCTCAACAGTTTTTCAGGGCAGCGCCTTCGGTGCACAAAATGTAATGCGAATTATAGGCGCATGCCGCTGAAGGGGAAATGCTACTGCGGTGCTAACCTTACCCTCACCGTTCACGAAAAGGGCATCAAGAAATACTTGGAGATCACAAAGGAAATAGGCAACAGGTTCGGACTGCCGTCGTACACATTGCAGCGCATAGCCCTCATTGAACATTCGATCAACTCGCTCTTTGAAAACGATAAAGTGAAAAAGTGCACACTGGCTGATTTCATGTAATTTTTGAGGCGAGTAAAACTCAGGACTCGATCGATGAGACGAGCTCCCTGAAGTCTTCGAACTTCTTCTCGAGGATCTTGAGAGCAGTTATCAGCGTTTTCTCAGCACTGAGCGATCCATCTGTCTCAAATTCAAACAGGAACTTTTCGGTATTTCCTTTGACCGTCAGAGCTTTGTTCGAGCAAGCCTCGACGCAGGCCATGCAGAGAATGCACGCTTCCGCATCTTCAACGACAGTCTTTCCGTCTTTCTTGCCGAAACAACGGCGAGGACACACATCGACGCAGGCGTCTTCGTTCTCGCATTTGTTGTAGTCTATGGTGATTTCAGGGTAGTACTTGTATGCCACGCCGTTCGTCACCTGCCACTTTGCATGCTGCTTCGCCGTTCCAAGCTGCGCAGACGCGTATACTAGAAGCGCCTGCCCAGGACCGAGCTTCACTATAGGAATAAGCTCATCCTTCACTCTGAGTTCATTTCCGCCCAGCGGCTCCAGGTCGCCCGAATACACCTCGCACGGTCCTTTTTTATTCAACGAGTACATGATCGTGCAGCTGGGGCACCCTTCTCCACCGCATGAACACTTGTCGCGGAAAGTGAAAAGATCGAGGTCAGTTGGTACGGGTACCATGCCAAGCCTATGAGCTATGATTTCATCAAAGAGGGGGCTAACACTTTCGTATTCATTTCCCTCTTCGTCCATGATCGGCCCCAGGTGGAATTCAACCGTATCAATCGCCATTTTTGGAATTTCCGAAATAAGGCATCTTCTCAGTGCATTTGCCACTTCTGGATTTGCACCAGAGAGAATAAATTTTGCTTTAGTTTCTGTTAATTCAAGGATCTTAATTTCCATAGTCCGACGCCTCTAAACACGCCTTCCCCTTCGTCCGCCCTTCTTCTTCGTACCGTCATGCGGTATGGGGGTAACATCCTCAATTCGGCCTATTTTAAGTCCTGCCCTTGCCAGCGCTCTAATGGCAGCCTGCGCACCGGGTCCGGGAGACAACGACTTATTACCACCAGGGGCTCTGACCTTGACATGGATCCCTTCTATTCCCTTTTCTTTTGCAATCTCAGCAACGCGTTCGGCAGCCCTCATCGCCGCGTATGGCGACGCCTCATCTTTGGCCGCCTTGACGACCATTCCGCCTGAGCACTTCGTAATCGTTTCCGCACCTGTTATATCTGTAAGCGTAATGATGATGTTGTTGTAGCTTGCGAAAATATGCGCAATTCCCCACTTGCCCATCACTCAGCCTCCTCTTCCTTTTCAACATCAAGTTCCTCGAGATCCGGCACGCTTTCTTCAAGAACCTCAACAACTTCCTTAACCTTGAGGATCTTCGTCGGTACCTTAGGCTTCTCTGGCGCTTTCTCGGGAACCTTTTCTTCCTTGGTTTTCTTCTTCAGAACCCTCATTGGATGCATATCATTTGCAAGCGGAGAAGCAGGGTTGAATTCGATCTTCTCCTCCTCTCCCCTTTTCACGATGTAACCTGGAATCGTGACCTTTCTACCATTGACAAATATATGCCCATGGACGATAAATTGTCTAGCCTGCTCCATGGTATTTGCCAGTCCTTTATTGTATACAAGCGTCTGGAGACGCCTGTTGAGGACAGACTCTGCTGTTAGACCGAGAACATCATCAAGAGTTGCACCGCTCATTGGCAAAAGACCCATCTTAGCGCATCTCGCCATGAGATTCTGCGTTTCGATCTTCGCCTGCTCTTCTCCAAATCTAAGCCTTGCCTGCAAATTCCTAGATTGCCTTCGAAGATTCCTGACGATTGACTTTGCCTTCCAGATTTCCCTCTTGTTCTTCAATCCGTAATTCCTGGCAAGCTCAGTCTCCTCCCTAATTCTATCAGCTTTCCAGGGATGTGAAGGCGTATCATAAGTTCTACGAGGAAATTTCGGATCGCCCATTGAAACACCTACTTCTTATCAGATTTTTCCTTTTCTGAGCTTCCGGCCTTTGCTGGCTGCGCCTTCTGCCTGCTCACACCAAGCGTAAGACCAGTCCTTCCGTTCGACCTGGTGCGTTGCCCCCTGACTTTCTGCCCCATTTCGTGTCTGATGCCCTTGTAGCATCTGATCATTTTCATCCTGTTGATGTCGTCTTTCCTATAAAGTTCAAGATCTGTGCCCACCAGGTGAATGTCAAGACCAGTTTCAAAATCGTGAGGCCTATTGACAGCCCAACTCGGTACAATATCTGCGTAGTTCTCGAGCAATTTTGCAATTTCTTCGATTTTTGAATCGGGTAGGCTGCCTATTTTCTCAACTCTACTCACACCAGCTTTCCTTGCGATGATCTCAGCTACTCGATTTCCAACGCCCTTAATTCTTTGGAGCGCTATAACCACTCCCTTGTTTCCATCAAGGTCAGTGTTTGCTAAACGAACAATGTATTTGAAATCGCCTTTTGCTGCTGTTTGCATTTCACTCGTTTCGACCAATCTGCCTACCTCCGTTTCTTTCAATCACATTATCACTACGCGGAGCAAGTCCCCTACACGCAAGTTTGTATTTAAGAGTTTCTCTATTGGAGGTCATTGCCCAGCATCTTGAAATTCCGATCAAGTCATTGCTCTTTTTGAATTCAAGAATTTATATCCCCGTTTCGTTTCACATCTCATTTCCTAATGTCCACCGAAGAATATCACGATAACCAGCGACGTTATGATACCAACGAGTACAAACCTCAAACCGCTCATGATCATCTTTTCTCTTGCAAGTTTTCCGAAGTAAAATCCCATGAAGAAAAGGAACAAAAGGGTGATCGTGATTGACATGACAGCGGCCGTTTTCACATCAAGGAAAATGAATGGGGAGACAGGGATGAGGGCAGCCAGTAACGGCGCCAAACCGTGAATCAATGATGAAAGGACAGCAGAAACCTTTAGGACTTCATCAAATTCCGTGCCAGATATCGGCGAGAGCATAGCTCTTTCGATATTTGTCTGAAGAACGCGGCACTCCATTCTTTCGGCCTCATACGCGCCGACGATCGAGGAAATTGCTAGTGCAATTCCGCCTCCGATGCCAGAACTCAAGACGATTTCCCGTGTTAGGTGACCAGCTGCTGCTGCACCCAATATGACCCCAAGAATTGTCAGCGCACCGTCGAAGGCACCGATGATGAAGTAGCGCCTAAGAATCGCATCCAGTTTGGTAACTCTCGAGTACACACGGAGCCTGCCAAGAAGTTTGTTATTGCTCATTTAGCCAGCACAACCTTTGATGATGTTTCTCACGATGTTAGGCATTAAATCAATTAAATTATCGATACACTCTTCGCGGATTCCGCCCGCCTGCGCAAAATCCTTTTTGCCGCCTCCTGATCCACCTGCATGTGCCGTGATTTCGGAGAGCAGAGATCTGCAATCGATATCAGCTTCTTTGCTACATGAAACCAGGACCTTCGAGGGTTTGTCTCGTGTGAAAATAACCGCTACTACTCGTTCCCCTTTTGCCAATGTTCTGGATATTTCCACTGGATCTTCATGTTCCTTTGCCCGGTATGCGATTACCTTTAGCCCGCCCACATCTGCCGCATTTTCCATAAGATACTCCACAATTAGCTTGTTGTATGCACCTAGGAGACATTCGTAAGATTTCCTTGTTTCTTTCAGTTCCGTTGTGATTTTGTCAATTGTGGCGGGCACTTGATCAGGTGGCACCCTGAGTCTTTCAGCTAATAAAGAAACTTTTTCTTTGAATTCGATCATCTTTTCAACTGCGGGCATCCCGACACAATACTCTATACGAACCACTCCATCTTGAATTCTTCTAGTTCTAAGGATGCTCAATAGTCCGACCTGACTAGTATTACTAGCGTGCAAACCACCACACGCCTCGGCATCCACGCCTCCGATCTCAACAACCCTAACGAAGGCTCCTGGGACGACTCCTCCTTGATAAAGTCGAAATCCATATAACCGCTCGGCTTCTATCCTCGGCATCTCTTTTATTATGACAGGGATGTTCTGCAGCACTATCTTGTTTATCTCCAATTCAAGCTTTTTGATTTCCTCATCGGTGAGGTTCCTGTGATGCGTAATGTCAAGACGCCCCATTTCTTCAGATTTGTGAGCGCCAGCCTGCCAAACATGGTTGCCCAACAACTTCCTTGCCATTCCGTTGATCAAATGTGCAGCCGTATGGTGTCTCATGAGCTGAAGCCGCCTTCCCTTATTGACTATCCCCTTCACTTCGGTGCCGACTTCCGGAATGTCACCCTCAATGAAATGCAGAACACTTTTTCCTTTTCTCAGAACTCTGACCACTTCTTGTCCGTTGAGTGTTCCCTTATCACATTCCTGTCCGCCACCTTCTGGATAGAAAGCAGTTCTATCAAGGACAACACCCTTTTCAATAGTTGCTACAACGGTTGCGTCGAACTCAAGGAGCTCGGCATCCTCGTAAAACAGCAATTTTGTTTCTGGAAGATCCTCAGGCACCTCTACTGGTACGGTCTCCTCCTCGTCTTCGGCTTCAGGTTGTTCATGCCTTGCAGCAACGCGAATATAAAAGTCATCTGGAATATCGACCCGCAGCGTCGTGAACTCCTGGACGATTTCAGGATTGAGACCGTGTGAATCATAGAGTTCGATGAGCATTTCCGTCGAGATGTGCCCGTCAGGTCCGAGATCCTTGGTTAATCTCGATACAAGCTGTTTTCCTCTCGACAGAGTTTCTTTATATTTCTGCTCTTCAAATCTGACAAGTTCAAGAATGTCTTCCTTATTTGCCAACATATCAGGAAAAACTAGACTAAAGTAATCGATCTGCCTTCCAACAATCTCATGAAGGGGAATGTTCAAGTTGAGGTTTCGCATGGCTCTGAGCGCCCTTCTTACTAGTAACCTAGCGAAGTAACCCTCCCTCACGTTTGAAGGCACGACGCCATCATTCAGCATGAATGCAAGAGCTCTTGTATGGTCGCATACGACGTATATATCTTCCAATGGTCTCACATGCTTAATCAGCTCTGAATATGATATTCCAATTCGCTCCGCTGTAATTTCCCTGATTCTCCTTATATCTGATGCAGTTTTGGCATTTGTCATGCCCGCCACTTTGCTGTATTCTTCGAGAATCCTCTTGTCGGTGGATATCTCGGATTCTTTTTTGAGATATGTTAAAATCGGTCCAAAAACGGCTTCGTACGCCGACGAAGTTCCCTGCGAAACCCATGTGATTCTTTCAAGTCCATAGCCCGTATCGACAACCTTCATATCAAGAGGTTTCCTTCCTTCGGGGGTATCCTTATACATCATAAAGACGAGGGTAGCGAGTTCGACTCCATCGAGTATGACTTCGAGGCACGGACCCGAATTCCCTCCTCCCTCCCACCACTCTTCGATGTACCTCATTTTGCTTGGCTCAGCGCCGAGGCAAGATGTGAAGAATTGATGACAGAGTTCTACAGTTCTATCTTTGAAATAGATCTCTCTTCCAGGCCTATTGAAAGCGTGATGCGCGAGCATCTCAAAGAACGTAAAATGCCTTCCGGTTTTGCCCACATTATCAATATCATTGAATCTTACACACGTTTGGGAAATCACAAGTGGATTTGCTGGTGGATCAACGACTCCTTCAATGACCCATGGTTGAAAATCATATATCGATGCCTGAGTGAAAAAGACATCATCTCTCCAACGGGCAACAATTGGATATCGGTTAATCCTCGTATGACCATTCTTTTCAAAATAACTAAGATATGCTTCTCTCATTTCATGAAGGCCAAGGGACTTTTTCATCGGGGAATGGCCTATAAAAGTATATTCATCACAGGGGGGTTCACCGCAAGTTTCCCAATCTCCCAGTGTCCAGAAGTATCTACCGCACTTGATACACTTCTTCTTTACGAAACCATTCTGTTTGAAATAATCGAGCTCGTATTCTGATCGATTCATTGCTTTGCGTATTAGGAGGGTCTTTATTTAACCTTTTTATCTGTGCTCAACATCCAGAACTGTGTTCTAATAATGTGGTGACCCACAGGTGGCAATCTAGTAGACAAAAAAATTTCAGTCAACAAGCCGTTTATTCTCTCCGTAATCCACGGGGACATCGATAACCGCTGTTGCATCGCTTCTTAGACATTTTTCTAGAATTTCCTTAAAGTCGGTGGCTGTCATGATCCTGTATCCTTCTGCTCCAAAGGATTCTGCGAATTTGACAAAGTCAGGGTTCTTGAAATCGACACCTATCGTTCTGCCAAAATTTTTTTGCTGCCTGGTTCTTATTATGCCATATCCTCCATCATTAAAAATGACGGTCACAAAATTGGTCTTTAAACGAAGCGCAGTTTCGATCTCTGCCGCGGTCATCATGAACCCGCCATCGCCACACACAGCAACAACCTTTCTTTGCGGATATACCAGCTTAGCGGCGATCGCGGCTGGAACGCCAAATCCCATTGGCAGAAGTCCATTCGAAGCGATGAGCGTCTTTTCAGCATATACTGGATATAGTTTCTCCATCCACAGTAGGTGAGCTCCGACATCGCACACGGCGATATCCTCCCTCCCAAGGCATTCTCTTAGTAATCGAATTGCAGTCTGCGGTTTCACTAATCCCCCATCAGGCGTCAGTTCGGATAACTTTGCATGTAGCTGATCTCTTAAAGCAGCTGTCCAATTTTCTTTATCTATTTTCTCCGATGTCAGTGCTTCTAGAGTCTTTTGAAGGTCCCCAATCAGCTGAATGTCAGGACTATACTTCTGCGAAATTTCTGCTTCGGACTGGCCGATGTGAACGATTTTTTTTGCCCTGCCAATATTCCAAAAAACTGGCTGAAACTCTAGAACATCGTATCCAATGGTGATAACGAGGTCTGCGAGTTCAAAAGCCCTTCTCATGAAGTCATGCGTCCTCAGACCTACGGAATGCAGGCTGAGCGGATCATCAAAAGGCATGATGCCGTTTGCCATCCATGTGTGGACAACAGGGATATTGGCGCTTCGTGCGAAAGCAACCAATTCCTTAGAAGCTTCTGTCCTCAGCACTCCTCGTCCTGCAAGGATGAGTGGTGCGCTGGACGATCGGATTGCTTCTAGTGCCGCCTCTTTAGATTTCTCGTCTCCGCCACATCTTATGTTCATCGATTTCCGAAGTGGCGTGCCCTCGGCATCAGATTTCATCACGTCTTCTGGTAACTCTAAGTGCACTGGTCCAGGCTTCTCCTGCAAAGCTGTCATAAAGGAATTCCGAATGATAACAGGAATTCTCGTAGATGATCGAACACTTATACTGTCTTTGGTGATAGGCTTATAAAGATCAACGAGATCGATGTACTGCTTTTGCGGGTGATATGCCCTTTCAGTACGTGTTTGTCCGGTTAAGACTATCATCGGCAGATTGTTCAAATAAGCATCAGCGACACCTGTGATCAGATTTGTGGCTCCGGGACCGAGTGTGGAAAGGCATACTCCAGGTTTATTTGTAAGATAAGCAAAGACCTCCGCCATAAAAGAGGCAGATTCTTCGTGTTTCGTCAAGACAAATTCAATATTCGAGTCGATGAGACTATCCATGACGTCTAGGTTTTCCTCACCCGGTATGCCAAAAATCCTGTCAACACCTTCGTTTTCAAGACATCTTACGAGAAGATCCGACCCTTTCATATCTATACCTCATTCAAAAGTATGGACTCGCTCTTCAAATGCGATTTCAATTGCATCCAAGATAGCTTGTTTTATGCTACCAGATCTGGCAATTGCCGTAATTCCTCTACGCCTCAACGCTTCCACCGCGCGATCGCCAAATTTCTTGGCAACTATAATATCAAAGCCTTGGAGCGCATCAACGGCTCGCTCGATCTTGTTGTAATGATCTCTGCCAAACATTGGGACCTCATCGGAGATGTCGACATGAAGCTCGCCAATCCTCTTGATCTTCTTCCCCTCAACCTCGTAAGTCAAAAATCTGGTAGCATGACCAAAATGCACGTCAACATTTCTGCCATCCTTGGAGGCAACAGCAACTTTGTATTTTGTCTTCCCTTCCAGCTGCACAGTAATTGGACCGGCTTCAGTCAACTTAATGCCACATGTTACATGTGCAAACTCGGCCGACCGATCCTCACCTAGCAAACCTATAGCATCAGCTCTGCAGAACCTGCAATGACGCATCTGCTGGATCGTATCTTCGCAAAGATCTTGCAGCATTTTTCTTTCTTTTGGGGTCGGAGCTCTTAATTGACCGAATTTCGTCCCAGGAATTGGGATTAGCGGGATGATATTAACGATATACGCCCCCAGTTCCCTGAGCTTTTTTGCGATTTCCGGAATGTGAGCATCATTGATGCCAGGTATCATGACGGTGTTTACTTTCACTAACATGCCCGATTTCGATGCTAATTCGATGCCATGTAGCTGATTCTCGATCAGAATTCTTGCGCCCTCGACTCCCTTATAGACCTTTCCGTCAAGAATCACGAAATCGTAAATCTTTTCAGCAATTTGGGGGTCAATTGCGTTAACTGTCACAGTGATGAATTTAACACCTAGCGTGGCAAGCCTGTCGACGAATTTCGGTAGCAGGAGGCCATTAGTGCTCAGACACAAAACCAGGTCAGGAAATTCTTTTTTGATGCCTCCAAGGGTCTCGAAAGTTTCTTCATTAGCAAGCGGATCACCAGGTCCAGCTATTCCGATAACTGTTAAATGAGGCATTCTTTGCTTAACATATCGGATTTTATCGATGGCTTGCATTGGCGAGAGAATTTCACTTGTCACGCCTGGTCTGCTTTCATTCATGCAGTCATACCTGCGATTGCAGTAGTTGCACTGGATATTGCAGCGTGGTGCAACTGGTACATGCATTCTCGCACAATGCCTATGAGCCGTTTCATTGTAGCAAGGGTGGTAGGCAAGCATTTTCTTCGTCTCTTCATCGACCTTGGAAGCCATCATCTTCACTTTATTAAGTCAATAGCTAGTCATAATTCTTGCATACTACATAAATAGGATGCGACGATTGCAACCTAAAAAACAGTGCGCATCCGATTAAATCGTGGAATAGCATCTTAGCAAAAAAAGAAATTTCTGCAAAAGAAATTTCTGGATGTGAAATTTATCACCACAGCAATCTCACGGTGATATCATCGATAGTATATTCCAATATCGTCTCCCATGCAACAGTAATGCCGAGTGCAATCCAAGCATAGTCTGTATTTTTGAAAAAAATATTTTTCTCTACAATAAATTCCGTCCATCCTGTCTTACGATCAGCGTTACCTAATACCTCGAAATACGATTCATTCAATGGAGGGCATGGTCCTACATAAGCCACCACATTAGCCTTGACATTGAAAGAGGCCTGCTCACTGAATACATAGAACGCCATTTCGATTTTCCCAAATTTGGCTCCCCCTAAGGTTATATTTTTCGCTATCCAGATAGTCCCATCGTCCTGCCTTCCATCAATTTGCAGAAGCAGGGAAAATTCACCGGTCCTCGAGCGAATGTTCGTGGTCTGCACGGATGCATACACTGGTAGATGCGTGTTTGGATCAATCGGCAAATCTTTACCGATTTGCCAATCAAGCACATTATTCTCGAAACTTTCATTGATGAGCATTTTGCTGTTGCCCAAGATACCAGCGAGTATGATTCCTATCGCTGAACCAGCGATGATGGTGAAAACAACTGTTGCTTTTATCGATTTACCTAATTCGGGCATTCATGTGATTTGCGCTATCCTATAATTTAATGTTATCGCAAGATCACAAGATTTTAAAACCCCGTTGATTAATTGGTCTCACAGCTAAATGATATCCATGCATAACTTGAAAGAGACTCTCCATTGGTGATGAAGAGAGCGGAGGCCCGCAATGTTTAGTGAAAGCTCATTTGAAAAATTCATTGCATCCATGAATAGACATCTTCCAACTGCGAGAAAGAGGTTGGCAGATCTCCTTCAAGAAGATAAGCCATCCTACTGCGGCAAAGACGGGAACGTGTATTCGATCTCAAAAGAAGAACTCAATTATATTTCCTCACTCCTGGTTGATGATGACAAAGAAAGGCTGAGACTGCCAATCATTATTATGACAGACACTACCGATTCAGGAGGCGCTTGGAGGGTATCCGGCAAAATCGAAGTCAAGCTCGTGTCAAAAGTCATAGGTCGTGAACCAGAAAAAGAAGATGAGATTCGCATATTTTATCCGCACCTCTTCGAGCTGCGAAAAAAGCTTCCGACTACTACAACATGCTTTTTTGTGCCGTAGACCAATTGCGACTTATTTCAGAAATGCCTCACTAAGATTTTTAAGAACAGAGAGTCTAGAATAGTGTGTGCCTAGAACTGGTATTGCCGATCTTCCGCTTCATGGAGGCAGCGCTCCTCGATGGCTGTTCGAGAGAATGGTGAAATTAGCGAAGGCCATCGTTGATGTGATTGTAATCGAATATGATACTAAGGAGGTCGTTCGACGAATGGCTGATCCATTTTGGTTTCAGGCCTTTTCCTGTGTGCTCGGGTTTGACTGGCATAGTTCCGGTACAACGACAGTAACATGCGGAGCACTTAAAGAGGCACTTAAACAAAGCGATGAGTTGTGTGTGGCAGGAGGCAAAGGGAGGTTTTCCACGCTCGCGCCTGCTGACATAAGATCGTGGTCCTCTGCTCATGAACTCTCTCCAAAAAAGGAAAGTGAACTTGTGTATGCAAGTAGGATGGCTGCTAAAGTTGACAGCTCTGCTGTTCAAGACGGTTACGATTTGTATCACCATTCATTCATATTCGATAGAGAAGGTAATTGGACTGTTATTCAACAGGGAATGGACGAGAAGCTCGGCTACGCGCGTCGATATCACTGGTTCTCAGGAGAATTACACGAGTTCGTAGAAGAGCCACACAGTGCGATTCTTGGCGTTAAATCGGATCTCGTACTCGACATGACTTCGCGAATGAGTAGGGATTCAAGGAAATTGTCAGTGGATTTGGTCAACGAAGGCGTTGAAAGACTTCAGCGAGAAATTGTAAACATAGATAAAGGGCAATCCCTTTTATCATACTGGACAGGCGAGCGTATATTCCGTCTAAATATGCCTCGTTCTGTCAATTGGAACGTTCTACGAAAGGCTTATGAATTTCATCCGACAAATTACGAGGAACTTCTTTCAGTTCGAGGAATCGGACCATCCACGGTCAGGGCGCTCGCGCTGATAGGTGAGCTCGTATACGGTGCGGAGCCAAGCCGTAGGGATCCAGTCAAGTTCTCATTTGCTGTGGGCGGTAAGGACGGTGTGCCTTTCCCCGTCGATAGAAAAGCAATGGACGAATCGATTCAATTGTTAATCGATGGCGTTTATTGCGCTAAGCTCGGAAACAAGGAAAAGCTCTCTGCTTTGAAGCGTCTAAGATCGTTGGTACCATCATATGGGTATTCTTGAGAAGTATTCTGAAAAATGACGATTCTGAGGATGGCATGATCATGAATCTTATTGCGATGTCATTAGCAAGATTAAACTTGCATTTGTAAATTATTCATCCAATAATTGTAATTGTGAGGATGCAGGTGAGGTATCCTCTGCATTGCCGAGGCAAGAGTCCAGAGTTCATATGTTTGTACCTCAAGAACAGCAGAAAGCCAAGTATGCAACTAAGGAAATTATACCAATCAGGATCAGAAAATTCCACATAGGATTATTCATATCAATCTTGTAATTGGAGACGTACGTTTATTTTACCGATATAGATGAATGAAACTGATGTATTGGTAAGATTGTAATTGGTGATATCTTCTTCAAAAAGTTCTCTGAACGAATCTTTACTCGGTTGTTTGCTTTAATCGTCTAGCTTGTCAAATTTCGCGGGACTTCTAGTGATAAATCCTATGGCCAAAAAAAGCACAATTTCGAATAAGAAAAAAAATTAATGGATAAGAATTTTTTTCCGTTCTCACAACAATTCCAAAATACCAACAATAATCGCGATGATTCCAATTATGGTTTGGAATCTACCTAGCCACTTTGCAAGTTTCTCTAAGTGCTTGCCAAAAACAGGTATGCTTGGTAATATCCCTGTCAACAGTACAAGACCAGCGATTATCGCAACGATACTTCCAAGTAATGATCCCCACCAAATTATCGCTACGATTATAGCAATGATCCCGATTATGGTTTGAAATCTCCCCAGCCATTTAGCGAGTTTCTCCAGGTGCTTTCCAAGAGCTGGAATGCTGTTCAGAATGCCCATTGCTAGTATGAGGCCCGCTATGATGTTTATGGCTCCTAACACAAGCGACACAATTCATCCCCCCTTTTTGAGTTATTTATTTTCTAATTGCTTTTGAAATATATATATTTCATGCGTTTATAAATTACTATAATTGTTGGA
This sequence comes from Methanomassiliicoccales archaeon, assembly GCA_038850735.1. Taxonomy (NCBI): domain Archaea; kingdom Methanobacteriati; phylum Thermoplasmatota; class Thermoplasmata; order Methanomassiliicoccales; species Methanomassiliicoccales archaeon. The sequence goes on along the minus strand of JAWCLO010000001.1, from coordinate 73,941 downwards.
AATTCTTGAAAATCAAAAAGAATATGATCGAAAATTCATTCTAAAATCGCTCCGAAAAGTAAATACAATAGCTCAAGGGTTAGCAAAACTTTTGACACAGTATGTTGCAGTCTCAAATTAATTGGCAGTTATGAAAACCTCCAAATCCGTTTATTTATTCTTCCAACTTCTTTAACGATTAGAGGTAAATTTGAATTGATCCAGATCTAGCAGATTTATAACCATAACTCGTGAGTTTGGTTAACTGAATGGTTTATGGAAACTAACTTAATGAGTCGAAGCAAACTATCTTCTCCTTGGAAGAATGATGAAATACGAATATTCGATTCACGAGACATAGCCATGCAATTTCCGAGGTCTAAACAGTGCTTGAGAATATCACTAGCGGAGGTGTTATGAAAAAATATTCATTTGAATCGTAAAATGAGTTGATACTCATGTTTCAAAAATTCTGCTTTGCCCTCTCAATTCATTGATTATTTCTTAAATCCTTGAAAATAAGAAGGAAACCGTTCCCGTTATTTCTTGGAAAAAAATGGATTGATTTGGTAATAAATTTTACTCGAGAACCTATGTTGTGCAACATAATAAGAAAGATTCTGATCGATTAAGATAGTTTTTTTTCTTTTAAAGGAAGGACATACGCAGCCCGTATGACGGTTAAGCCGAAGCCAACCGCATTGCACTGCCGACAGTATTATGCGACCATAACAGCGTTAGTGACCGCGGACTGAGTACCTCGGCGAACCTTGGTACGTACATCCCGGTCCTATCAAGCTCGTCATTTACGAGCGCTGTAAGGTGCCTCTTTTCCGAGGTGGTTTCGAGCTTAGATGCTTTCAGCTCTTATCCACGACGGCGTGGCTGCCCAGCCTGCCCTGCCGGACAGCTGGTGAACTAGAGGCCGCGAACCCCCGTTCCTCTCGTACTAAAGGGTTCTTCTCGTCAGGCACCAAGACACTTCCACCAAAAAGCAACAAACCTGTCTCACGACGGTCTAAACCCAGCTCACGATCCCTTTTAATGGGCGAACAACCCCACCCTTGGCAGCTGCTGCACCACCAGGATAGGAAGAGCCGACAGCGAAGTAGCAAGCCTCCAGGTCGATATGGACTCTTGCTGGAGACGACTCAGTTATCCCCGGGGTAACTTTTCTGTCATCAATGGCCCCCACTCAGAAGGCTCATTGGTTCGCTAGGCCCTGCTTTCGCATCGCGGATCCCTGTTGTCCGGATCCGCGTCAAGCCAGCTTTTACCCTTACATTCTACGGCAGATTTCTGACCTGCCTGAGCTGACCTTTGGGCGCCCTTGTTTCCTTATTGAGGGCGTGGCGCCCCACCCAAACTGCCCACCTATAGTTGTCCTCCCGAAGGAGTTAGTGATACGAATCCAAGAGGGCGGTGTTTCATCGTCGACTCGGTACCTACCTAGCGGCAGGCCCTGATAACGTCTCCCGCCTACCCTACACAGTCGGGTTCATATCACAGCCACAGGCTGCAGTAAAGCTCCACGGGGTCTTCGCTTTCAGGTGGAAGATACCGGATTGTGCGCCGGTACTATCAGTTTCACCGGCCTCCAGGCGGGGACAGTAGAGCTCTCGTTGGGCCTTCATGCAAGTCGCCAATTAAGCGACAAGGTATTACGCTACCTTAAGAGGGTCATAGTTACCCCCGCCGTTTAACGGTCCTTCGCTCCGTTGAACCGGAGTTTCAGATACCGTCACTGGGCAGGCTTCAGCGGCAATACACATCCTTTCGGACTTGCTGCCACCTATGTTTTTATTAAACAGTCGGAGCTCCCCTGTCACTGCGACCAGCCACTCTCGTGGCTGGCACCCCTTCTACCAAAGGTACGGGGCTAATTTGCCGAGTTCCCTCGCCTGGATTACGCCGACACGCCTTAGGCTTCTCACCCAGGGGCACCTGTGTCGGTTCTTGGTACGATCATGCCAGTTGTTAACTCACATCCTTTTCATTGGCACCAGGAATCAACCGAAGGGGGCCTTCGCCCCCCTACTCGCGCATTCACCCGGTTCTCACCATTACGGTTCTCCCCGGGCTTCTACGCTTGAACAGACAGGCATATCTGCTCGGTCTATCCCGATGCGTCAGATATGAGGCAAAGACTGACATGGCGCAGGAATATTAACCTGCTTCCCTTTCGGCATTCTCGATTAAGGAATGCCTTAGGATCGGCTAACCCTCGGCTGACGATCATTGCCGAGGAACCCTGGCCCCTACGGCGGAGCGGATTCTCACCGCTCTTTGCTGCTACTCCTACCAGGATCCTCGTTCGAACACGGTCCACTTGACCTCACGGCCAAGCTTCTGCCCGTGCACGACGCCTCCTTACCAGATCACCTTTCGGTGCTCTGAGGTATCGGTGACTGGCTTAGCCCCGTCCATTTTCAGCGCCCGCAATCTCGACTGGTGAGCTGTTACGCTTTCTTTAAAGGGTGGCTGCTTCTAAGCCCACCTCCCAGTTGTCTTAGACTGCGGACTACCTTTGTTATTACACTTAGCCAGTACTTAGGGACCTTAACCTCAGGCTGGGTTGCACTCCCTTATGGACCCCAAGCTTACCCCAGAGGCCCTCACTCCCAGCGTCTACGGCGACCACAAGTTCGGAGTTTGACAGGATGTCGACGGATTTCTCCGCCTAAACACCCAATCGGTGCTCTACCCCATGGTCGGCCTCGGCTGAGGTCTAGCTGCGACTAGTTTCAGGAGGAACCAGCTATTCCCAGTTTAGATTGGCCTTTCACCCCTAGACGCAGGTCATCCGAGTGATTTGCACATCAACATCGGTTCGGTCCTCCACCTCCCTTTCGAGAGGCTTCAACCTACCCACGCCTAGATCAACTGGCTTCGGGTATCCCACCAATGACTCCGGGCGAGCTCACCCCGCCCCTCACTTCTTTCGAAGTTGCGGGCAAGTCGGTTTCCCTTCGACTCCGCGCGTAAAACGCTTAGTCTCGCCATTGATCGGAACTCCCTGGCCCGTTATTCAAAACGGACGATACGACGTTGGTCCACCCTTTCGGGTTTCTTCCCTTTCACGCCGTATCAGTTTATAGCCGTCTGGTTTCAGGCTCTTTTCACCTCCCGCTAAGGGTACTTTTCAGCTTTCACTCACGCTACTACTGCGCTATCGGTCTCGAGACGTATTTAGGGTTGGAAGTGAATGACTCCCAGCTTCGCGCGCGAAATCCAACGCACGCTACTCGGGATTCTCGGCAATCCTCTTTTCAACTTGCCCCTACGGGACTATCACCCTCTATGGTATGGCGTTCCAGCCAATTTCGGGTTGGTTGACGAAGAGGTAACCGAGTCCCAACAACTCCACATCTCCTACTCATTTCTGAGCAGGATTCGGTTTGCCCTAAGCCGCGTTCGATCGCCTTTACTAACGGCATCTCGGTTGATTTCTTTTCCTGCGGGTACTAGGATGTTTCGATTCCCCGCGTTCCCGATCCTCACGGATCATTCCGAAGAATAGGAAGTCCCATTCGGCGATCACCGGATCATAGGCTTCTTGCACCTACCCGGCGCTTTTCGCAGCTTGACACGACCTTCCTCGGCGCTCGAGCCAAGCCATCCCCCAAACGGCGTAGCAGGCCGCTGACTATCGGCTTAACACACGTCCGGGCTGCGTATGATTGGAATCACGGAACGCCGAGAACCTTCCTTTCCTCGGCAGTTCTCTCCGCTTCCCCGAGAAGGATCTCTTCGCGGGTGCACATCGTGAATCATGATCAGCCATGAGCCAACATACATATTCTGCCCACGGCAGCTTGCCTCCATATTCAAGGGTCTATAAATACGTTGTTCCTTTGGGAAACAACGACAAGTGATCCTTGAAATGGGCAAATTCTTTTATCATAAGGTTGTTATTTAAGCATTTCGAACCTCTATTGTTTTCTTGTTGTAATCTTCTCGTTTGAGTTCACTTGTATAATGTAGACTTCGTTAATTTATTAATATGTTCGCTGGTATGATATAACTCACATCGCTGCTATTTGTGATATGGCAACAATCCGTACACTGCAGTTTTTATTTTCTTCATCGTTGATGGTAAAGCGATGCTTGTGTAATGAGATCCAGACAATCTTAGTTTTTCACAGCCTTGATAGGGAATATGAATTCGACGTCTGTGAGTACTTCAATTTTAGTAATGTCTCCGACTCTCTTCGCAAGCCTATTTCTGTCGATCCAGACGGCGGACATTCCCGCCATTCTCGCCCCTCTTAGATCAACGTCTATAGTATCGCCAACGAATACACATTCTTGAGGTCGCAACCCGAATTTTTCAATCACCATCTGGTAAATTCGTGGATCTGGCTTTTCCACGCCTGCTTCTTCCGAAAGCGTGATGTCATCTAGATACTGAGACAATGACAATTTTCGGAGTGCCTCCCGAATGATCCTTTCCCCATTTGCTATTACGCCGAGAATACATCCTCTCTTCTTCAATGATTTGAGGGTCGGCTCTGCGTCAGGATATGCAATCCATATATCTGAAGATCTGAATCTATTTGCCACGAAGGCCGCAATCCTCCCGTCATCCTTAATACCGCAGTTCGAGATGACTGCTTTTGAAAAGTCATTCAATAACTTCTCCCGTTCTTCTTTTGGTTTGATCGTGTATCCTCTTGTGGAAATCTGCAATTCTGTGGCAAGAAATCCTATCTTCGCCTGTGGTACCGTGATTTGAATTCCCAACTCCTTCAAAGCATCAACGAGAATGCCCTCCCTTCCACCTTTGTATGTCATCAGGGTATCGGTCGCGCTGAAAAAGAATGCCGATTTCTCCTCAATCAATTCAAATTCCATTTTTCTTATACCTCCGTCAAACGGCTCTTTATTAAATTGGGTATCTCGAAAGGAAGCCTTGCGATAGAAACTTCGGCCTTCTGCAGAGCCGTTATCTTACTATCAGCAGTACCCATTCCTCTGGCAATTATGGCTCCTGCGTGTCCCATGCGCTTCTCAGGAGGCGCCGTTCTACCGGCTATATAAGCAACCACAGGCTTTGAAACATACTCTTTTATGAACTGCGCAGCGATTTCTTCTGCAATACCACCAATTTCCCCGATTAAAACAATGGCGTGTGTATCATCATCTTTTTCAAACAAGTCGAGTACCTCTGTGAAACTCGTGCCGATAACTGGATCTCCGCCTATCCCAATACATGTTGACTGACCAATTCCAGAATGACTCAATGCATTAACAATTTCATATGTTAATGTGCCGCTTCGGGACACTACGCCAACGTGTCCCTTTAAGAAAATTGAGTTTGACATGATACCTACTTTTGCAATACCTGGCGCAGCTATTCCTGGGCAATTAGGGCCAATGATTCTGGCACCTTTGATTTTTGAATATTCGACAAATTCTATCGTGTCGTGAACTGGGATATGCTCCGTAATGACAACTATCGTTTTGATTCCTGCATCAAGCGCTTCTATTACCGCGTCTCTGGCATGTGGTCCAGGAACGAAGACGATCGAGGTGTTAGGGTTCGTCTTTGCCACAGCCTCTTTGACCGTGTCAAAAACGGGGACACCATGTATGTATTCTCCGCCTCTACCAGGCGTGACGCCACTGACCATCTTTGTACCAAATTCCTTCATGGCCAATGTCTGCTGCCTGCCCTGATGACCAGTAATACCCTGGACGAGCACTCGTGTTTCATGAGAAACGATTATTGCCATAAATCAGTTGCCTCCCATCTTGCTTGCCGTCTTGCACGCCTCGTCAAGTTCCTCGTAGACGAGGAACCCCTCCTTCTTGAGCATTTCGTGAGCTACTCCTTCATTAGTGCCTTTGAGTCTAATCACGATGGGTATGTTCAGTGAGGTTTTCCTCTTCACAGCGATTATCCCAGATGCTACTGTATCGCAACGAGTCATTCCACCAAAGATGTTTATTAGGATAACTTTTGGTAATGTTTTCAACGCCAGTTCTAGAGCGCATTCAACCTTCCTGGGATCGTCGGTTCCACCAAGATCAAGGAATAATCCCCCTTTCCCTCCATGGTATACAAGATTGTCCAGCGTAGCCATCGTCAAACCTGCACCGTTGGCTATGACTGCAACATTTCCGTCGAGTTTGACAAGAACGAGCGAATTTTTTCTAGCCTCCGCTTCAAGCGTGTCGACATTCATATCCAGAAGCCCAATTTGCTGATGGCGAAAGAGTGCATCGTCATTGATAGTGATCTTTGCATCAGCTGCTACTAGCCTTCTATCCATTGTTATCATTAATGGATTGATTTCCAATAATTCGCAGTCAAACGTCCAGAATAATTCCCACAGGGTTCTTAGGAGCGTCCTTCCGGCATCTCTGAGATCTTGCGGGATATCAAGAGCATCTAAGAGTTCCCGAATCTGATATTCTGTGATACCAATAAATGGATGAACGGTGATTCTTTTTATGTTACTATCAGCAACCTCTTCTATTTCAACGCCACCTTCTGCGCTCGCAATAACCTCGGGTAAACCGACATCTCTATTGATCGTAATTCCAACATATGTTTCCATGGCAGCATCAACAAACTCTTCGACGAGAATTTCTTTTGGAGTAAAACCATTAAATCGCATTTTGAAAATCTCACAAGCGCTCTTCTCTGCATCAACCAGATCGTTGACCTTCCTTATGCCACCCAATTTCCCCCGTCTTCCGATAGGCACCTGCGCCTTTAGGATAGCTGGCATCGGGAAATCCCTAATTTCGTCAGGCTTTCTGATAAGATATCCATTGGGAATAGGCACACCCTTTGAATGTAGGAGTTTTTTCGAATAGTGCTCAGGAAGATTCATCAAACCACCCAAATCATGGATACAATTTTCCGATCAAATGGTTAATTTGCGGACTTATATTAATCTGCATTGGCGTGTTTATGCAGCGCCAATTTTCATAATATCGCAGTAACTAATGGCATTCTCAGAGGACTCCATTTAGATGTCTTTTTAGCAATTACATTAACAATGTACAGGCATGCCCCATCGGTGCAAGATATTATATATTGAATGGAACTTCAGAATTTTGAAATGACCGTTCATTGCCTGCCAGGAGTAGGACTGGATTCAAATATTTATGTGGTCACTGGTAGCGATCCTTTTCTGGTCGATACGGGTACCGGCGTTCACACCAAGAGTATACTTGGTCAGATCTCCGAAATAGTTCCGCCTTCAAGGATTGATAGAATTATTCTCACGCACAGGCACTTTGATCATGTTGGTGGCGCTCGTTTTCTGATGAGATCTCTCGATGCCGAAGTATACATTCATGAATTAGATGCGCCCCCACTGGTGCAGGGTGATGGGTGGGCCACTCTTGCCAAATTCGGAGGAATAAGAATGGAGCCGGTTGAAGTACATCCCCTCTCTGAAGGTTGTGTGTTCTCGACTGGTGATCACGAATTCGTTGTCTATCACACGCCAGGTCACTCAGAGGGCAGCATTGTGCTTATTGATAAAATTACAGGCGCTTTGATCTGCGGGGATCTGTTGTTTATAGGAGGCGTTGGGCGTTGGGATCTTCCCTCGGGAAGCTATGATGATCTTGTGAGGTCTCTTCGTCGTCTCCTTTTATTCGAGATTACTGATCTATATCCTGGTCATGGTCCTTACTCCTTGAAGGATGCGAGGATGCAAGTACTTAGAGCGCTAGATAGCTTGGGGGAGGTGTGAATGGAGCTTATATCGTGCAAAAAGAAAGATTGCGCTATATGCGATCTACCCGATGGTAGAATTGAAGAGATGGCGAATGCGGTGCGAAAAGGAAAACTCGTCATATATCCGACGGAAACTCTGTATGGACTGGGTGCAAACCCGTTTGACGAAGCGGCTATAACAAGGGTTTATATGGTAAAACGGAGACCGTTTGATATGCCATTATCCGTAGCCGTTGCAGATATAGATATGCTTGAGGACATCGCCGTGCTCGACGGCAAAACGAGAAAGCTCTTGTCAAAGTTTACACCTGGTCCCATAACACTTCTCTTGACAAAGAAAGGGAATATTCCTGACATCCTCACCTCCTCCTCAATGGAAATAGGAATACGTATCCCAGATCATCCTCTTGCTTTGAGACTTATAAGACGATGTGGGCCTATCATTTCAACAAGCGCGAATCTGCATTCCCATCCAGATCCTATTAACGCGCAGATGGCAATTGCCGACATAGGCGATAAGGTGGAATATTGCATTGACTGTGGTCCTTGCAGGATCGGAAAGCCTTCCACGATTGTTCAGGTCATGGAGAATGGTATAGAAATAGTGAGGCAAGGAGCAATTCCGAAAAATCTGATCGAGGCTGCCCTCCATGAATAATCATGCACTTGAATGTATACGAAAAGCTGGAGCTATCGCAGGTGAAGCCTTGGAAATGGCTGAGAATCTGATCGACGAGGGAGTTCGTTACATTGACATTGCTTTAGAAGTTGAAGAGTTCATAAAGAAAAAGGGTGCAAGGCCAGCCTTTCCCGTCAATATCAGCGTTAACGAGATAGCGGCACATTTCACACCAGCTCCAAATGATGGTGCACGCTTAAAGCGTGGCGATCTAGTAAAGATCGATGTTGGTGCGCATGTCGAGGGTTTCATTGGTGATACCGCTGCAACCGTTGAAGTAGGAACAAGAAACTATGAGGAGCTGATACGCGCCGCTGAAGAAGCTTTGCGTATAGCTATTGACGTCGTAAATGACGGAGTTTCTGCAAGTGTTATTGGAGGAACCATCGAACGCACTATAAAAGATGCAGGTTTTAAGCCTGTGGTCAATCTCACGGGGCACAGCATGACTCAGTATAATCTCCACGCTGGACTCAGCATCCCTAACATCGATGATGGTATAACAGCAAAGGTGTGCAACGATATGGTAGTAGCGATCGAACCATTCGCCACTAATGGAGCTGGCGAGGTCAGGAGTGGCAAACTTGGAAATATCTACAGAATCTCAGTAGAGAAGCCGGTTAAAGACGTAAAAGCGAAGGAGTTTTTTGACGAATTAAAGAAGAGATTTAAAACTTTACCATTTTGTGATAGGTGGTGTCAGGATATCAGCAAAGAGGCATCGGTACTGATCAAATATCTTTATCGTCATGGTTTGATTTCAGGATACCCAGTTCTTGTCGAAGTCGATGGCGGGGTTGTCAGCCAGGCGGAGCACACAGTTTTTATTCACAATTCAAGAAAAGAAATAACGACGTTGAGAAAACCGTGAGTGGGCCAGGAGAAAATTGTCTGTTGATGATGGCAATTACCTTTTTCTCAATGTATTTATATATTCTCCGACCCTATGGAGTCCCTCTTCAATAAGGCTAGGCTTCTCGACAAGAGGTCCGTAAGAAATTCGAACTCCGTTGATAAGCGAGCTTCCGAACATGATGCCAGGTATTAAGAGAACACCTGTGTTCTTCAGGATTTTCTCGACCATTGGCTCCGCAGTCATTCCCAAATCCATTACAGTGTAAAGCGCCCCCATCGGCACGAGTCTTCGGCAGCCGCAGTACTTATCGATAGAATTAACCGTAATATTTGCCGCTTCCTTGTACCTTTCATTCCAGAAATCCAGGTATTTCCTCAGACTACCATCGTTCATCGATTCTTCTAGATATATAGCAGTTGCAAGTTGGTGCATGTGATCTCCACAGAGAATCGAGTATGCCAACAGCGTTTCCATTGCTTCGACAATTTCCTGGGAGGCACATATCCAACCTAATCGGCGCCCAAGGGCTCTGGACCATTTTGATGCTGAGTAAACAAGAATAAGATTCCCATATTCCCTTGGGGACCACGAAAAATACTCAGGACTTTTCGTGCTAAAGTTTTGCCATTTGTAAGTGAAATCAATAATGAGATATGAATCGTTCTCCGTGCATAGTTCCATTGCAGCTTCTACGAACTTTTGCGGAATAATTTGGCCGGTGGGATTATCAGGAGTCGCAATCATCATTGCCTTCGGTTTGTGTTTTTTGAACAGTTCTTCGAGCTCGCAGATAGAGCGATCAACGTCAGGCATATACCGCCAGCTCGACGAATCAAAGACTTTCAAGTGGATAATCTTAGAATTCGACTCGGTAATTGATGAATTATCGTAGGACAAATCGATCGAAGGGTCGTTCAATGCAAGCATCGTCTGACCAGGATAGTTTGTGTATGTAGGATCTAGGAGCAGCATTCGATCATCTGGATCTAAAAGTGCCCGGAGTAAGTCATACGTGATTTCAGTTGAGGTAGCACCAATAATAACATTCTCTTCCATAATATCAGCGCCAAAAAGATACCGGTCCATCTCCGCCAGCGACTTTCTGCATTCTGGAACACCTGGGATTGGCGGATAACCACTGACTCTATAGAATTTCTCCCGGTCAAGTGCAATTTCGGCATATATTTCCCTCAGTCGCTCAGGGGGGTGATGTCCTACCCATCCTCCACCGAGGGAAATAACTTGACTAGGGTCCAGTCCGATTCTTCTGATATTCCTTTCATCTGCAAGTTTCATCATTGATTTGATCGCTGAGGGTTTTTCCAGCATTGCAGAGACCAGCTTTGAAAAGCGAGGACGTTTCATAAGACTCATTCGACCATGATACAAATTCGCATATTTATACTCAGAGCAGGTTCACATTTGGACAAACACTATTTTCTCTGGATTTGGTTGATTGTAGAAAATATCAAAAAACTAATGATATCCCTTTGTCACAAATATTAGTAGTAGTTACAATGAGTAGTTTGAATCTGCAATTGGAGCTGGCACTGTAGCTCCTTGATCATTGTCCTTGGATTATCGACGACTGCTCATAATAGCACAATCTTATCATGATGAGCTCGTTATGCGCATGAGAGGAAATCCTCTGCATCGCATCTTCAAGTACTCCTCACGATTGATCCGAATTACGGCATTCGAATAAAATTTAATTAGGAACCCGCTGATAAGGAAAATCCGTTGTTGCGAGGGTAGCCAAGCCTGGTCAATGATGGGCGAGATCACATCGGCCAATGGCGACAGACTCAAGATCTGTTCCTGAAGAGGTTCGCCGGTTCAAATCCGGCCCCTCGCACTTCTGGAGCTTCTTCGAGGATTTTTCAAAAAATCGGTCCCGGAGGCATTGAGGATCAATTGCTTTCTGGAACTGCTCTTGTCACTTTGATTGATCACTCTTGTTTACACAGATTTCAACCGTATTTTCAAAAGGAATATTTCTGGCATAGCTGGATAGCGATCCGTGGATAATTGTTTTCGAGCATATCTATTACTTTTTTTGATTCCCGCACGATTCTTACGCAAATGCTTTTGCGTTCAAGCCTTCTCAATGCGGCATGGCCAATACGACCAGTAATTAAAATATCGATATCATTCTCGATAAGCGTCTCTGCAATTTTAATCCCTTTGCTTCAAAAGTAACGTCAGTATTTCTTAAAACTAAGAATTCACAAGTTTCATCATCCAACAAAAGATAATACGGAGAAGAGCAGAAGCACTCATCAAATTCCGAGTTTATCTTATTCCCTTTTGCGGTTATACAAATTTTCAAACGATATGTTAACAGGATTCTGTAAATTATAATGATTTTCTTTGTGATTGTTTCAAATATTTCTGTAACATCTTTGTCAAGAAGCTACTCACAATAAACGGCCCTAGCTAGTCGATTATCGACAATTGAAGAACTTTTGCTCATATGTGCATCGCATCTCCATATGCCGTGTCTGGAGGCGATATAAAGAAGTAGGAGATATAGATAGAATATGTTTGGAATCGTTTGCAAAAGGATCTGCTGTGGTGGGTATATCTTTGATTGATAGCCCACAGAATTGACTTCTTTTGAAACGGCAAATTTGCCATCAATATGCGTGATGGTAGCCTAATTAAGCATAGGATAGCACTTCGCGAAATAGTCGATTTTCGAAATACATGATTCGAGTGCTCTGTGAGACGCAAAATTTGCGTTAAAAATAGCTTAGTTATTTGGAAATTTCACTCGTACACAATTCAATACGAGAAAATGAGATTTCGATTATCCGTATATAGAGCAGCATTGTAAACAGCGGTCGTCGTTGGGTTGCGATCGACACCTTAATATCAAAAATTAGCCTTATGTCAATTTAAGAATAGCCCTGAACGGTTTATGCATGATTGTGGATGCAAGAGTAACTTCAGTTATATGCATTCTCGCGGCCTTTCATTTTTTGAGCTGTGAGTGTGCAGCCATGCAATCGAGGACAGGAGTGTAGGATTGTGTCTAAAGAAAAAAAGAATAAAGGGAAATCAGAAGTAAAGGCAAACAATATTGGTATATTAGAAAGGAATGTTGACGAAATGCAGGACGAACTACTTGAGAAGGAATTGTTTGAGAAGAATCCGAAGCGCTCTTACATATTACGGGATCTTTGGTTTGATGGCCTATCTTCAGTAATTGACGGTGAAGAAATGCCAGAACGTGCGAAGAGGGAATTGATGTTCTTGGCACTCTCAAATGCAATTTTAGATATGATGATGGATATTCTCCCGGAAAACATTTCAACTCTTCTCGCTCGCAATCTTGATGATTACTTAGCTGTGATGGTCGTAAATCACGAGTATGATGTGGACTTGTTGCAAGCTTTTCAAGATGAATTTGAAAAGGAAATGGGTTCCGATTTTGCCGATGACATTCAATTTTTCAAAGTTCTAGAAGAATTTGAAGAGAAATGGTGGAACAACCCCCGCAAAGAGTTAAATGGTAAGACGCCAAATGAGCTTATCGAAGAAGTCATGCTAAGATACGGATTGTGATGCATAGTTTTAGCATTCTGGATCAGATGAGATCCAGGGAATGTCATGAATCCAAGAATAAAGTGCATACTAGTCTTGTCTTCTGCGGCTTTTGTATCGTTATTAGGTAGCTCGCTAATTTCCCCCATCTTGCCTTTTTATGCCCTTTCTTTTAATGTATCCGTCGCTCTTGTTGGCGTACTCGTTTCAAGTTTTGGACTCGCAAGCGTATTAATCGACATGCCGAGCGGAATTCTACTCCGAAGATTCGGAGCTAAGCGGTTATTGGTTTCTGGACTGCTTCTGATATTTGTCTCTGCGATGATATGCGCCTTTGCGATCAATTACACAATGCTTCTCTTCGGCAGACTCATCAGTGGTGTTGGTTATGCAGTTTACACAGTAACCTCGTTCACATGCATAGGCATTGTAGCTCCAGAGACTCAGAGAGGAAGGTACATGAGTTTCTATTTAGGAATGTTGCTTCTCGGACCAGTCAGTGGACCAGCAATAGGAGGATTTCTAGGAGAGAATTACGGTGTGCGCACGCCCTTCGTATTTTATGGTTTACTTTCATTGGTCTCGAGTTTGCTGGTGAACTTTGCAGTTGAGGAAAGACTTATTGCACAGCTCGGGCCAAGCGTACAAAATGATAGTACAAAAGTTGGTAGTATTTTCAAAAATTACACTCTGATGGCAATAAATTTCTCAATTTTCTGCATATTCTTCATTCGCATCGGGGTTGTCTCTACTGTAGTTCCGATTTTTGCAAGTAGGAATCTGGGGATGAGTCTAGAGACAATTGGCATATTGCTTACATTGACAGCACTGTCGAATTTTGCCACGATGCTGCCGGCCGGCGCTCTAACAGATAGATATGGACGGAAATGGTTTATGATCTCAAGCTTGTTATTGACGGGTATTTTGACTCTGTTGATCCCATTTGCCGAGGGGATGATTTCTCTCGCCCTGGTTATGACATCCCTGGGGTTTGCATTTGGATTTTCTGGTCCCATCATGGCATGGGTTTCAGACTGCGCCGGTGGCAAAAATCTAAGTGTGGCTATGGGGGTTTTCAGGATGATGAGTGATTTGGGATTCGTCGCAGGACCATTAATCCTTTCAATTATTGCAAACAACTCCTCGGATAAGATCGGGATAGAACCTTTTCTGGTAGCTGGTTTGCTGATTATTATGGGAGGTCTTTTTTTATTAAAAGGAAAAGAGAAGAAAAATAATGTGAATATGCGCGAATAATTCAAGGTCTTGAATTAATCATCGAAGCAATAGGTAGCAATCTTTAATCCGATGTAATTATATCCATTGTCTGGATGCTCACAAGCTCAGCGCCTGGTAAGATCATTTTATTTGGCGAACATGCCGTCGTTTTTGGAAAGCCAGCTATTGCGATCGCGATCTCTCTTCGACTTCGATGCACCCTTGCTCATGACATGCAATTTACGTTCAATGATCAACCCCTCTCAAGAAAACATCATCCTTATATTGTAGCCGCACTCGAGAAGAATTGGACAGGAGGACCTTTGAAAATCAAAGTGAATTCGGATTTGCCATCTGGATCCGGTCTCGGATCATCGGCAGCTATTACGGGGGCTTTGATAGGCGGACTTTTCGCAATGAAGGGAACCTTGAAGGCTGAGGAAGTTGCAAAGAAAGCATTTGATGTCGAGCTCGCTGTCCAAGGAAGAGCTAGTCCAGTCGATACCTCTACGTGCGTTCACGGACATGGGATTTTTATAAATAGTATTCCCGGAGACGATTTACTTTGGAGAATCTCAAGCGGGTTAAAGGAGTGGTTTGTGCATCATTGCGAAGTGCCTCGTATGAAAATCGTCATCGGCTTTACCGGGATAAGCGCGCCAACCGGCCCCCTTGTGGAGAGGGTAAGGCGCTTTGTTGAGACAAACAGATCAGGAATCGATATCATTGAGGAGATTGGCCAGATAGCGATTGATGGCATTAAAAAGCTCAGAGTTAATGACCTGGTCGCTCTCGGTGAACTGATGAAAAGAAATCAAGAACTGTTGTCGATGTTGGGCGTATCTACCCCCGCATTAGAAAAGCTCATTACAGCGAGTTCTCCCCATTCATTTGGAGCAAAATTAACTGGAGCGGGTGGCGGAGGAAGCATAATAGCGCTTACCGATCAACCCGAAAAAGTGAGCGAAGCGATTAGGAAAAAGGGTGGAGTACCGTACATCGTGGAAACGAAATTGCCCGGATTGCTTCTTAGCGTGTCAAATAATGAAGTTTAGGCATGCTGCTCGCTGTATCGAGTTCGCCGCCCCTTCAAATATTTGAATGATCGTGATCGTTCGCCCCTTCATTAGATAAGCTCTTCAAATTCCTTGATGAGTTCCGGATGACGGGCCTTGATGACCTTTAATATATTACCGACGGACATTTTTTCTACACCGACTTCTGCTAATGTCTTTACAATTTTGTCAAAGATCTCATCAGATAGTGTTATGAGCTTTTCTTTCGCCATCCAGTTTCTCCACAGTTTATTCTCCAATCTGTCACGCAGCGATTCTTCATATGCCATTAACCTATTTTCACTGAAATCTTGTTCCTGGCATGCTTCTGCTAAGACTTTTCCAGCCATCATGCCAGATATGCAAGCATGAGCGATACCCCCTCCGGTGATGGGGTCAATAATTCTGGCAGCATCCCCTACAAGTAATAAGCTATCTGCAACGAGTTTGTCTGGAGGTGGTGACACCGACACAGCACCGCTCACACAATCTAGTGGCTGGCCATCTTTCAAGCGGTCATCCCTTGAGATGAATTGATCAAGCAAATCCTTAACCTGACCTGGATATTTTATCTTGGATAATAATACGCCTATGCCGACGTTTGCTGTGTCTTCGCCTTTTGGGAAAATCCAAATATACCCACCAGGTGCAAGACTCCCTACGATGAATTCGCAATATCTATAGTCGTGATCAATGTTCGTCAATCTGTATTGAAAGCAGCTCGTGATATCATTTGGTTTCAGTGTGGTATCCAATCCACCCCATCGACCAACCTGCGATTCGAATCCATCGGCTCCAACGACGCATTTAGCTTTAATTCTTATCGACTCTCCATGATGTACAGCCCTTATCCCAGTAATCTTTCCATCTTCTCTTATCAAACCGGTGGCCGAGGTCTTCACCATTATTTCGGCACCAGCTCTTGCGGCCTCAGCTGCCAGCGCTTTGTCAAAAAGTACTCTTTCCAATACCATTCCGACCTCATTACCTGCCATTCTTTCGTTTATTCTGAATATATAGCCGCCTGGAGAAACGATTTTTGCCCCTTCCACTTCCGCAGCAATCCATCTCTTATCTGGCCTAATCCCAACTTCTTCCAGAGAAGCCCTTGAGATCCCCTCACCGCACCTAACGGGGGAACCTATTTCCTGCCTCTTCTCGATCATCAGCACTCGAGCGCCACCTTCTGCTGCATATTTAGCAGTCATGCTTCCTGCTGGTCCAGCTCCGACAATAACGACATCGTATTCCTTCAACTGCATCTAACCACCAGCTTCCATTTGGATAGCTCCAACTGGACACGCTTTTGTGCAACGTCTACATTGATTGCATTCTTGGTGGAAATCAATGATCACCTCATTCAAAAATATTGCATTAGATGGACAGGAGCCTACGCAGGCACCACAGTGCATGCACTTTTCGATAATTACTTTCATGTGTATGCCTCCAAGTCTAGGTATAATCGCTACCCCTAGTCTTTCTCCACTCTTCGAGTGGAACTGAATACTTCCTTTCTATTTCTTCCCTGTATGTTGGTCCGCCGTTGTAAGCGCAGAAGGGTATGATCCTTCCATCAGGAACTGCATAATGAATCACACACCTCTTTACTCTCTCGATGTCATAATTGTACGCATCTTGGAAGTGCATTCCACCAACAAACATCATGTTCCAAGAGAATTCTGCGAGCCCTTCTTTTGTCTCGTCGCTTAAAACAGTACTCAGCAGTTGCAGGAAGTCTGATATCTTGAGTCCTTCTGGTGTTTTTTCTTTATCGATATGTTTCCGGAGTATGCCTAGAGCCTTGATTTTTGCCAACAATTTTATCCTAGCTCTCTCGGTTCTCTCAGAAAGATAAAACAATTCCTCAAAGAGGGGTTCTACTTCCACGAATCTCGTCAGAGGAATGACGTTATTAGTATCTTTAACAAAGAGATATGTGGCTAAGCCACAATGGGGATGAGCAGTAAACGTAACCTTCGGTTGGTTGAGTATAGCAGAGACAAATGTCGATACAGGTACAACACTTGGTACAGGGTACCAATCATCTTTTGAAGCATATCCTGTTTGAAGCTCAATATCATGAACCAAGTCCGTTAGCGTGTATCTCTCCTTGTCTCTTTCCTCCTTGCTTATTCTACCTGTGAAGGCAACTGGCTGATAGTTAACACCTCTGATAATATCAGAGTTTTCAATCGCGTATTTCAAAATGGGTCCAACTTGGTCATCATTTACGCCCTTAACGATCGTGGGTACAAGCACGACAGAAGGATGCCTGTCCATTTTTCTTAGATTGTCAATAACCTTCTTTTTTGTCTCAAGAAGTGGCCGACCTCTAGTCTTAATGTAAATTTCTTCCCGCAAACCGTCGAATTGTAAGTAGATTGTATTTAGCCCCGCTTCTGATATCTGTCTAAGAAATTCCTCATCTTGAGCGAGTCTCAGGCCATTTGTTGCGATCTGAATTTGTGCAAATCCCAACTCCTTTGCTTTCTTCACAACTTCAGTTATATGTGGATATATCGTTGGCTCTCCGCCAGAGAATTGGATAGCCGGGGTGGGAACGGGTCTTTGATTTCTCAATGTCTTAAGCATTGTAACTACTACTTCGAATGAAGGCTCGTAAACGTATCCCGCTGCATTTGCATTTGCAAAGCATATTGGGCACCTAAGATTGCACCGATTTGTTAGATCGATGTTCGCCAAGGAAGTATGACTCAAATGGAGGTTGCATAGGCCGCATTCTTCTGGACATCCAGTTGCATCTTTGATAAAAGGATCGATGACCCCGATCCCATCGTACGCAAATTTCTCAGCCTTGAGGTATAATTCTGCATCTGACCAATACGTATCAACGAATTTACCGTGGGCTGGGCACTCCTTTTCCATTAGAACTTTTCCATTGGCTTCGAATATTCTTGCAGATATAATTCTTCTGCATTCTGGGCAAATTGATTGAGTATCTTTCGGGAGTCCTTTTTGTAACGAACTTTGTTTTACAATCATTTTAACCAGCTCGGTTTCATCAAATGATCGACCTCATTGATTAAAGAGCATATAATTTAATATTTATGTAGCGACAATAGCTACAAAATTACGAGGAACTTCAATGGCTCCATCCGAGTTAAACGGTTTATTAAGCAATTACGAAGAAATACGAAACACACTCAGGCACTTGGGTCTTTCCGATTACGAAGCTAGAGCATATATCGCGCTAGTGGTAAAGGGTCATGGGACTGCCGAGGATATTGCAAAGATTGGAGGAATTCCGAGGACGTCTTCATATAAAGTTCTAGAAAGTCTCGTATCGAGGAAACTGGCGCAGATGACAAAGAGTCGACCTGCTGTTTTTCATGCAGTCTCGCCGATAGAAGTGAGAAAAATCTTCGTTGATGAAATTGATGCAGCATTCAATGTCTTGGAAAGGATGCAAGGCGTTCTCACTGAGAAGGGCACACCTCAATTAGTATATACGATTATGGGTCGTGAGAAAATACTCGCGAAAATTGGAGAACTTCTAGAAGTATCAACATTTCGATTTTTTATTTCCACACCTTCCATGCCCCCAATTAGAAAGCGATTTATGCAAAAATTTAGGGAAGCAGTAAATAGGGGCGTCGAGGTAATAGTAGTTGCTGAACCATCAGTTAAGGTTCCACCATGTACCGTAATTTTCAGACGAACAGAGCTGATCGCAACTGATGTTATTTGTGACGGAAGAAAAGCGCTGATTGCATCTCCCGATTATTCGATCTGTGGTTACTCTGACAATCCCTTTTTGGTGGAATATCTTGAAACTTTCATGATGTCCCCGTTTGGAGATAAAAAACCTCATCGAATTTAGCAGAATTCACCCAATTTATCAGATATACAATCAGGGAATAACAACAAGATTATAATGGCAACGAGTTGGAAACACCTTATCGTACAACAATGAATACCAGCGATGTAATTTACACGTAGCTTCAACTAATTTAATCTCCTACAGAATTGCCAATTATGATGGCAATTCTCTTGAAGCCGACTTCTCGTTGCAGACGAATCTTCAATCGTGACACAAGATCGAGAACTGGTCAAATGGCATTTTCGCTGGTAGCTGTCATTATATTATTAATCAGCTCCATGACTATCGCGCTAGTATCAGACTACAGCTCGGAAAATGATACGGCAACTCCATCTTTTGAGACTATGCATAAACTGTTCTCTTCGGTGAGCGAAGCAGCTGATGAATTGCAGCAATCGCTATACCTCATTGCTCTCGATATCATAGGAAAATCCTCGATCATGGATGAAAGCGAAATAAATAGAGAATTTAGGGAAGCTTCCAAAGAGTATGTCGACAATGCCTTCCCAAAGCATGCGGAGATCTATGCAATCTTTGTCGAAGAGTTCGATGTCTATCTTGCGTTTTTGAAAGCAAGTATGGGAGAAGTTTATCAGGAATTATTGGCAATTAATGAAGATGATGAAGCAGAGAGCCATGAAATAAGTGTACCTGCATATTTTTGCATTTGTGGAAATTTCACTCTTTTCGCAACCTCTTCGCACGGAAACTTAACGAAGACCTTTGAGATCTCCAAGCCGATATATATTCCGATTCCCTTTTTAGCAAATAGGATTGCAACGTTATCCGAATCAATTTCGAATGATGGGGGAGAATTTGAGAAAATTGTGAAGTATCAACTAACGGCACTTGTTCAAGATAGAATATTGAAGGGATACGGCGTCGATGCTAAACTTGGAGAATACGGTACTGCTAGTATTCTCACAGAAGAAGACGTCAAGAATGCAATACGCTTGGCTTTGTTGATTGAAGATCGAAAATATCTACGAAATCTGGACAATCGTTTGATCGCATCACTAATCTCGGATAGCGCATCCTATGACTCTTGGAGACTAATATCTGATAAGAATTTCTCAGGCATGGTCGATCCAGCAGAACTGTTTCTACAACTTTTTTCCGCAGGTGAATATAGCTATTCAATGTTGGTTTCACAGGTCCTGTTTGCAACTGCTGATGCCGTTGTTCTTAGATGGCTTGAATACCTGCATATCATCGATTTAGTAAACACCATTGAGCAGGCTGCAGACCTTTCAGAAGTAGCATTGTCCAACTTCATCGAATCGATTCTTGGCAATAGTGCTATTGAAGAATCAATAATAAATTGGATGATGACGACTCTTGAAAGAGCAGGGTATTCCGCTAGTAATTACCGGTATTTTAACTATGGAGGACCTGACGCGAGCGTGTATATTCCGGCTCATAAAGTCGTTTTGACAAACAGCCGCGGAGAAAATATTATATTTTGTATCCAGGGAAACTATCCCCTAGATTTTCCCTCTGTAGATATATTCTCAAGCGAGCTTTGGAAGAAATTCGCCATTGAATACAAACTAGAAACTCATTATCTGGCTGATTCTCTCATTGACTTTGTGAAATCCATTGCTTTGGCAATCAGAGATTCTAAAAATCTTCCTCAGGTCGAAATCAATCGCAATCCCGCAGACAATATTTCTTATGCCTCTTCCCTTAAAGAATCATTTTTGCGTGCTCTTCAATCCTCGAATTCAAGTCTTGAGTCCGTGATTGAAGCAACCGCCAGATTGAAATCTATTTTCAATAGCATGGGAGAAGCCTTGGTAGACTTTTTTGAACAGTATCAGCAGGAACTTTTCAAGAAAAATGAATCGATACACGCCGCAATAGAATCCCTTGCAACTCTAATTGTTGACGATTTAATCTTGAGTTCATATAGTTTTGACGATGAAGCGGAAAGAAAAGCGACAATCGAAATTCTCTGTGAGATAGAACAGTCAACAGAGTGGGGTTTGAAAAACGAAATTGCTGAGATGTTCGATATAAAGGTATCGCATTTGATCGAGATCTTGAAGGAAGCATTTTTAGGAGCCATTGATGATTATTCATACGGACCCCTTCGCAGTGAAATTCTATCCCTAGCGTTAGGAATCGTGGGAGAACTCCCAGGAATCAATTCAATGTTGACGAAAACGGTAACTCGTCTATTGGGAGATATTGAGAATGCCTTTGAATTACGAGGGGACGAGATCTTTGTAGCATCCCCAGAGTTGAAGAGTTTTCGATTGCTTACCGATACAGGAAGAGTCCTTCTTGAGTCAATTGAGATAATAAATGCAGGTAATGAATTTGACAAAATGGCAGACGACAATTCTGATGACGAGCGTGTTTTCATCCAGATAACAAGACCGTGGGAATTCCAGGAGAAATCGCACTATTATCCAAATCGCCATATAACAAATATAACCAATCTAACTTTCCTGCCATATATCACGCAATGGGATGTTTCTGTTAGGGGATCCTACTTAATCTCAATATCTGCTAGCGCACCAGAAAGTAGGTTATTGGGGCAATTTCCATTGACCATGAGTCGAGAAATAGAATTTGATTTAGACTTCTCAATTTCGGCACAGAGTGCATGGCCGTTGCATGGAGTCCATTATCAATCTACATCGACTTTTGGGAGAGATGTAGCCAACTTTCTTGAAAAGATATGGAATGAAATTTGCGGTGGGATTGCTCCCTTCATCAGTATTGTCGATAGTTTGCAATCAACAATGGGTGTTTTATTGAGTGCCGCGACGACATATTCTATTAGATTTGTTGAGAGTCTTTCGGCGACATTGCAATTTGCCATCGAAAATATCAGAAATTTGTTTGTCGCCGGTATGGATTCAGTGCTCGGATGGATCTGCGATAATCTCATATCTTTGTTAGGAAAGATCCAGTTTAATTTAACGATCTGGGGTCTCAAATTCCAGGTGGTAACCAATCCATTGGAGATTGCTCTTGGTTTCACTAAGGATATCCTTAGAATCACTTGCTGGCTTTCCCATAGAACCACGAACATATCTGTAGCGATTAGATTCTTGCGAATGGCGAATGGAGACTACGATATCATTGCGAATGCAACTATCCAGTCAAAACGATGGTTTCTTGACGTACTTGTAGATCCACTGATGAGAATTTTCAACCACTTCGTTCAAGTTACGGGAAAAGTCGGCAATTCGACGCTTGAGTTGCATATGCCTCTTGCTTTACAATACAAAAAATTAAGATTTGCCTTATCAAGCATTCCTGTAATAGGTCAATTTTTATCTAGAATACCTCTTCCCATTCCAGGCTTGATCGGTTCCCTTGATGCTGGCTTCGAGATCAAATATAGGTCTCCCATTGCAAATCATCTTGTCATAAATGAATACGAGCAAAATCCCCCAGGTACCGATTTCGGTCGTGAATGGATTGAATTGTACAATCCTACTGATCGCTTCGTAAGTCTATCCGGTTGGTCAATCCAGACTATGCACGGAATTCAAGAAATTGCCACTATAGAGGAGGATTGCATTGAGCCACACGGTTACAGAATTCTTGTACTCCAAGGTCAGGTTTTAGACAATGGGGGAGAATGGAAATTCCCATTATCGGAGTGTATTGCACTAATTGATCCTTCGGGACGCAAGGTCGATATGGCGCCATTGACAACGGATTTTTACAATGACGATCGCACGTGGCAACGAGCATATGATGGCAACGATCGATGGATATTCAAATCAGAGACTCGTGGAAAAGCAAATGGGAGAAATGCGTTAACTCCAAGTAGTGACGACTGGGTTTACAAGGTTTTTAGTGATGCCGCATTACGAGCGTTTTCCGAGCTTTCAGTTTCAAGCGCGGATTTAGACGGACTCGGTAATCTAATAGAGGAAATAATTCGCAGAGTACTGAGAAAATGCATCGAGGCGGTAGGCGACTTTATTTTGGAATTCAAATTGGATGTCGTGGTTACAATCTCAGATGCTACTTGTATCACTGGGACAGGCTTCGCAGTGAGTCTCGTATTCAAAGGCGATACTGTTGCCAAAGCACTTGAAAGCACTCTTTCTGTCATATCTAGCTCAATTCGAAGGATCACAACTCCAGATGCTGAGGTATTTGCGAGGAACGAAATTGTTTCCTTTCTGCAAGATATCTATTTACGCTTTGAGATATTTGCATTCACGGGTTTCTCTAAGCTATTCCTTTCATGTAATCAGGAATTGAAGTTTCGTGTGGCGGTCATGATGGAAACGAATGTTTACACCTTGCTGGGGATAATACAAAGGGAGCCCGTAGATGCGACTATCACGATGGGATTGATGATTTGTGAGGTGCCAAGCCGCTTTATTTCGCCACTGTTTGGAGTTGGCAATGAAGGAAACACAGATCTATGGGCTTTTAGACTAAGGATATTTCCAGAAAATGGATAATCCATGACGTTTGTTATGATCAGGACTCGGCACCAACATATATTGTTTGAATCCTATTTATTCGATTGGGAAATTTCATTAGAGTCTTGATTAATATGCTAAAATTATGCTTAATTCCGATCTCGGCCTCCTGGCAATCGATGCGAATAGTGAATGGTGGCTCGAAAAATATGGCTGGGGATTTTTAGCCTTTTTTGCTTTATTCATCATTTCACTGTATCTATGGTCGTATGTAACTAAGAACTTTGAACGCCTAAAGCTGAGAGAAAGTAAATACTATGACTCTGAGATAATCCAGTTCCTTGGACACGCGATTAAAGCATTTATCACCATCATTCTCGTCTTCTCACTCCTTTATGTCCTCTCTCTCACATGGGACGAATTTAGAACAGGCCTATGGGAACATTTTTATGGGTATTTTCTAGAATTAATATTCATTATAATTCTGATACTCTGTACGATACTTATTGCGAAGATACTGAGAAGAATGTCAAAATTGGCCAGAATTAAATCTGCAAGAGAGGGGAGCATTCACTCGAGTGCCGTTGAGTTTACGACTCTTTTTCTGAGTTACATTTTATATATTTTTGTTTCGATTATTATAATTCTTATCATTATTTCAATGATACCCGGCGCAAATCCATATGACACGCTGATTGAATTTCTGAACAATAATCAAGCCTCAATCGGATCGATGGTGGTAATTGTCGTGGCGATACTCATAGCCGTGAAGTTGATCGAAACAATACTTGAGGATTATAAATTCAGGTCGAAAAGATTCAACCCACAAGCTATTGATCTCTTCAAGATCAGCATAAAGTATGCTTTATTTCTTGTAGCAGCTTTTTCTGTCATATTCATCTTCTTCACATTGCTTGAACTCGAGCTCGTCGGATTTCTGCTCGTCGTCGTGACTTTTGTATTCATTATTATTGGTATTGTTTTTTCTTATTCCACTGCTCGGAATGTTGTTTCTGGCCTGACTATTATGGAGAGCAATCCTTTTGAGGTGGGAGATGTGATCAAAATTGGGGACAATTTGGAATGCGAAGTTTTGGATAAGGAGCTCATCTTTACACGAGTGAAAACGCTCAATGGTGAGCTCGTTGAAATTCCCAATTCTGAACTCATTGAAAATAGGATTTACAACTATTCTAGGTCTGAGTCTTATGCCATTTCATTCACTGCTGATCTGCCATATGAAATTCCGTTTGAGACGGTAGTTTCATCAATAAAATCCGCGGCAAATCAAACTGAAGGGGTCGATGAGAACCGGGAACCAGAGGCCATTGCCACTGGTATATTCGACGGTAAAATACGCTACGAATTTGTTGTACATATCAAAAATCCATCCCAACGAAGGAAAGTCCTTTCAGATATCATCATAAATTTGCAGAATGTCTTCCAACAGAGCGGCGTTAAGATTACTTAAAAATGAAGTATTCAAAACTCCCTCATTTCACTCCACCTCTGGATGCGCATTCCAGTGTATAAATCATTAAAAGATATTCTTCTAATCATTTGCTTATCTTGAGCCCTCGAAGCATGATTGTTTTTGAGATTATCATTTAATGCTAAAAATCGATGGGGTTAGCAGAATTTAATAAGTGCGCTTCTTTGAATTTAACAACGAAGTTGGAAATGATTTATCTCGAATCTAATCCCAAGTGGTTTCGAATAATACACATATCAAACTTTGAAAATCATTATATTGGTAGCCTATAATATGGAATTGGGATGCACTTGTGGATGTTCACTCTTTCCTAGCTCTATTCATATTCGCCACGGTATACATATTAATGGTACTTGATCTGGCAGATAGGACTGTTCTCGTCATAGCCGGATCCCTCCTCATGGTTGGATTAGGAATAATCTCGCTTGACGACGCACTTAAATCAATCGAGTGGAATGCGATCGGACTAATTTTCGGAATGTTCATACTTATAGGAGCGTTGGCAGAAAGCGGTTTTTTTAGATGGATAGGTCTGCATTTTCTGCGCCTTACGCAATTCGATGCGATAAAAATCTTCATAGCGTTTTGCGGTTTGTGTGCTTTCCTTGCCGCATTTATGGATTCCATAACGGTCATGGTTTTTATGGCATCTCTTACAATAGAGGTGGCCACAATTCTCAAAATTGAGCCCCTGCCATTCATCATTGCAGAAATTTGTTCTGCTAATATTGGCGGAAGTGCTACCCTGGTAGGTGACCCACCAAACGTCATCCTGGGCACTGCATTCAATTTTTCATTCGTTGATTTCGTTCTGCATAGCGGCCCTATATCCATCATTGCCTTTTTCGCAAATCTCCTTCTTTTTATGTATGCGTATAGAAGAAATTTCAAAAAGCAGGAGATCGACGTTGAGGAAATTATCAAAAATCACAAAGATCTCGATCCATTCTCGGCAGTACGAGATATCACACAGATGCGAATCGCCCTAGTTATATTCGCATTTACCGTTACATTGTTGGTTCTACACAGCGTCCTAGATTTGCTGGTGGCGTTCGTCGCCGTTCTTGGCGGAACGCTTATACTTTTGTTAGGTAGAAGAAAGTACGACGATCTTATACAGAAGATTGACTGGCATACTATAATCTTTCTCTCAGGTTTATTTGTAATGGTGGGTGGTCTGGAATCCGCAGGTCTTTTATCAAATTTGGGACATCAGATTGGTCAATTAGCGCACGGAACAGGCTCCTTCTGGTTTCCAACGATCTTCTTCTGGTTCATTGCTACTGCTTCGATTTTTCTCGACAACATACCAATGGCGGCTGCAATGGTTCCAGTGATAAGAACCATCTCTGTAGACTCAGAAATCAACCTCAGCTCTCTGACTTTCACCGCCTCACTTGCTTGCGACGTCGCGGGCAATGCAACACCTATCAGCGCCTCTGCTAATGTGGTAGGTTTGGCGGTTGCGGAAAAGAACGGTATTAAATGGTCATGGAAAGAATACTGTAAGCTAGCCATACCGATATTGCTTATAGTCCTACTTCTTACAAATTTGCTCGTGGTAATTCTTTTGTGGTAACAAGTTGGAAACTTTCACATGGCAGATCAAACGAATTCTATTCAATCAACTCCTGTCCCTGCATGTATGGTCTCAGTACTTTTGGGATGGTTACAGTTCCGTCTTGATTTTGATAATTTTCCAATAATGCCGCCATAGTTCTCGGAAGCGCAATCCCAGAACCGTTCAGCGTATGAACGAATTCGCTCTTGAGATGCGGCTCCGGTCTGTATTTAATCCTAGCTCTCCGAGCCTGAAAATCCGTAAAGCAGCTGCAGGAGGACACCTCTAGCCACAGGTTGATTCCGGGTGCATGCGCTTCAATGTCATAAGTCTTCGCTGACGCGAATCCCAGGTCGCCAGTACACAAAAGTATCACCCTATAGGGGATTTCAAGACCTTGCAGTACTGCTTCTGCGTCTTGAAGAAGACTCTCAAGCTCTTCAAACGATTTTTCTGGCAAAACGAATTTGACAAGTTCAACTTTATTAAATTGATGGACTCGAATGATTCCTCGCGTGTCAGCATGACGTCCAGCCTCTCTCCTAAATGAAGGAAGATATGCGGTGTAATATATTGGCAGATCCTCTTTATCGAAAATCTCATCCATGTGGAGATTCGTGACCGGAACCTCAGCAGTGGGATTTAACCACAAATCATCCCTTTCAATCCAATACATGTCATCTCTGAGTTTTGGGTATTGTCCAGTTCCGATTACTGACTGTCTGTTCACGACGGCAGGCGGAAAGATTTCAACGTATCCTTGTTCTCTGTGCAAATCTAGCATATAATTTATTAACGCTCTTTCGAGGCGGGCGCCATCCCCCTTCAATACATAGAATCCTGAACCGGCTATTTTTGCGCCTCTCTCAAAATCTATGATGTCTAAGTCCTCGCCGATCTCGAAATGGGTTTTTGGCTGGAAGTCAAAGATCTTCGGCTTTGCAAATTCTCTGACGATAATGTTGTCTTTGCTTCCCATACCAAAGGGCACAGAATGATGAGGTATGTTCGGCATGTTAAGCACAATTTCATTTCTGATGCTATCTAGTTGAGAGATTTTATCATCAAGTCGCTTAATTCGCTCGGCTATGCTTTTCATTTCATTTATCTTATTCCTTTTTTCCTCATCTCTCAGTTTTGGAATCTCCTCTGCGACCTCATTTTTCAGTCTCTTCAATCTATTGTTCTCATCGACTGCTTTTCGCCATTCTGAATCGATCTTCAAGAATTCATCGAGTAAGCTTTCTGGATAGCCTCTACTTTTCAGTGCATTTCTTACGAGGTCAGGATTGTTTCTTATCAACAATACATCAAGCATAATGATAACCTCCTCGCACCCTCAATCTTCTTTCACAAGTAGTGTGGAATCACATAGAAGAATCGTATTTCCTCTCACTTCTAACAGTGTCGCGCCTGTTAATTTCATTATTCTTTCTGCAGCATCGGATTTTTCCAGGCCAGAAGTTTTAAATAGCCTAACCTTCACAATTTTATGCTTTTCAATCTGCTCTTTTATTTCATTTACGAGACTTTCGGAAATTCCATTCTTTCCAATGCAGATCGTTGCCTTGATTTCGGTCCCTCTTTTTCTGAGATTAGCCTTTGATTGCCTCGACATTTCTTGTTCTCCTTTTCTCCTTCAGTTCCCTTAAATAAGGAATTCTCCTGATGTATCCACATTCTTTGCAGCGGATGATCACACGGTGAGATTTCACTCTTACCATGGAATTTCTTCCAGGAATTAACGGTGCGAGACATTTATGACAGTACATAAATCCTTTTGGCATTTTTGTATTCGTTCTCAGCGCAATTCTTCTAGCTAATTCAACATAGCGCTTGCCGCGCATCATATTTCCCTGAAGCGCTTTTTCCTCTGCAAGCCCTAGTAACTGTTGCATTCTTCTTTCTGCTATCACGCGCACTTCTCTGCTATTGATCTTTCTTCTTCCCGTTCTTATCCCTTTCCTCTTTACAGTAATTCAATGTTGTTCATTTTAAACTATTGTGGATGATGACCATTGCTCAGGCATCTTTCAATTCCTTATCTGCAGTAACTGTACCCATATTTGGTAGCCACCGAAATTTCGCCTTCCGGTCATGCTTAAATATAAGAATATTAATGTACAAGGACCCTTAACCAATATGTCACTGGTGATTAATTATGGCGCGAAAACCAGGAAGAATGTATCGCGAAATAAAAGGACAGGCTTATACTCGAAAAGAATATATGGGTGGAGTCCCAGCACCGAGAATCTCTCAATTTGATATTGGAAATCCTTCTGGTGATTTCCCTGTGGAGCTTTCATTGAAGGTAAAGGAAGCGTGCCAAATAAGGCATACTGCTCTTGAGGCAGCACGTATCGCAGCAAATCGAGTACTTGCAAAAAGAGTAGGTACGGCGAATTATCATCTTAAGGTGAGGATTTATCCTCATAATGTCCTAAGGGAACACAAAATGGCGACAGGTGCCGGTGCTGACCGTGTATCAGGAGGTATGCGCGCGGCCTTCGGTAAGCCTGTTGGTACAGCAGCAAGGGTACAGCCAGATCAAGCGATTATTACAATTAGAACTACAGTTCAAGGATTTAATACGGCAAAGGAAGCCTTGTGGCGCGCTGCTATGAAATTACCTTCTCCTTGTTACACCCAAGTTGAAAAGGGAAACGATTTGGTCGCGTAAAACTTTATCATATGGACTCAAGATAGAAACGAATGTAAGCTTTCGGAGTGAGGCGCCGTGTATAATTTTAGAATCGACGAGATGGTTAAATGGATCAAAGAAAGAAATATTCGAAATGTGTGTCTGCAGATGCCTGAAGGCTTAAAAATTCATGCACAAGCCATTTCAGAAGAAATCGAGAAGAATACTGGCGCTGCGACTTTTATACTTGCAGACCCCTGTTACGGCGCCTGCGATGTTGCATCGGGTTTCTTCGATCATGTGGACGGTCTCATTCACATCGGTCACAGTGAGATTCCGACTTTGGCGCAAGACAGCAGGATCTTATATGTAGAAATTGAGGCAGCGCTTCAAGACGTGAAATATCCAGAAGGACTCTTGACGAGGTTGGGAAACAGGATTGGGCTGATCACAACCGTGCCATATCTTGGTGAACTGGATCGAATAAAGAAATGGCTTGAGTCAAATGGCAAGGAGGTATTTATCGGCCGGCAAGGGCCAAGAACGTTACATCCAGGGCAAATTCTTGGATGCGACATCTCTTCGGCGTGCAGTATATTAAATCTCGTCGATCACTTTCTCTATATAGGCAGTGGGGATTTTCATCCCCTTGCAGTCGCCATCGAAACAAAGAAGGAAGTTGTAATTTACGATCCAGCGAGCCAAGAGATTCGCGATCTTGGAGATCTTTCTGATCGTGTCATGAGGCAGAGACATGGTGCAATCGTCAAAGCTTCAAAAGGCAAGAAATTCTTAATACTCGTTTCTCTGAAACCGGGTCAGAAACGTATTGCTCTTGCTATGGAACTTAAGAAATTAGCACTTAAGTATGGGCGGAGTGCGAACATTATATTAATGAATGAGTTCAATCCTGATTATTTAATAACCTTCGAAGCAGATGCTTATGTATCTACAGCGTGCCCCCGGATCGCCATCGACGATCTGCTGCGGTATCCCAAACCTATCCTCACACCGGTTGAGTTCGAGATTGCGCTAGGGAATAAAAGCTGGGACGATTACCACCTCGATTTCATGTTGTAGTTTTTGATGTCTAATTATAAATTTACTCATTGAGGAATAAGGTATTTTCCAATGAAAATTGATGGATAAGTTCTATTTTTATTCCGTAGGTTTGAAAGATTGTGAAAAAAATGAATATATCCCATTCTGATAATGAGGAAGTGCTCACGGCTCAGAATATTGCAGAAATGGCAAAAAATTCCAGCGCAAAAATTGGCATCGGATTGATTGGCGACAATGCTCGTAAGAATTTGATAATCAAGGGTGCGAAAAGACATGGGATATCTGAAGTGCACTTTTTTGGCGATGCGAGTACTCTGGTTGAAGCCCTGAGCGCGGGGAAAATCGATGCTGCCGTAAGGGGAAATCTCGAGGCAAACAATACGATGTCATCGGTCAGGCGCTTTTTCTCTCTCGACAAAATTCTGCGTGCGGCTCTTCTTCAACCACCAAAAGGCAACCTGATACTGCTAGCACCAGTTGGCGTTGATGAAGGATGGACACTTGAACAGAAAATTGAGCTCATAGATCTCGGAATGAGATTTCTCACGAGGTTGGGAATCGAGCCAAAGGTTGGTATTCTTTCAGGCGGAAGGAAGGGAGATAGGGGAAGGCATCCAGTGGTGGACAGGACTCTTGATGAAGCTGAAGCAATAGCTGAATACTTTAGGGAATCGAAGTTTGACGTGAAAGACTGCGAAATTCTCATCGAGAATGCGGTTTTGGATCGCAACATGATTCTTGCACCTGACGGTATTTCGGGCAATTTGATCTTCAGAGCTCTGCACTTCTTAGGAGGATGGCGTGCGCTTGGTGCCCCTATTTTGAATCTGGAGAAGGTTTTTATCGATACGTCGAGGGCTAAACGTAACTATGTTGATTCAATAGCACTCGCCGCAGCACTCGTGAAGTTAAATAAGGGAATGAGATAATGCAAGAACAGGATGCGTGCGGAAATGAGATTGGAAATCGATGGAAAGGAAGCGAACATTAAATTTTCGGCCTGCCATTTAATAAGTGAGCATCCAAAGTGCGGTCGATTACACGGTCACGTCTACATTATGAGCATGGTCATTCACGGCGAAAAAGGCGATCATGGCATGATAATGGATTTCACTGAGCTCAAGAGCATGATGAGAAGGATTGTAGAAGATTTCGATCACAGGGTGTTAATTGCAGGCAATTGCCCGAGAATCAAGATTTCAGTCGATAAGGAGATCGTCGTTGAAATCTCAGGCAAGCGTTACGTATTTCCGCCAGAAGACGTGATTATCATAGACGCAGAGGAGGCAAGCGCTGAAGAAGTAGCGAGAGTTCTGCTTTCAAGAGTCCTCTCTGAAATTCGCTTCCCTATCAATGTGAATAGGATCGAAGTTGGTGTGGACGAAGAACGAGGACAGAGTGCTTGGATATCGTGCGATTTGAGATAGAATAGGTGGTCACTCTTGATGAGAAAAGCAATAGTTTTATTATCAGGCGGCATTGACTCTACGGTAACACTTGCCTATGCGATTTCTGAAGGCTATGAAGTTTATCCTTTAACTTTCTTGTATGGGCAGAAACATAGCAGAGAGATTTCTTCGGCGGAAAGAATCGTGAAACATTATGGTCTGAAAAGACACCTCAAGATCAACCTCGATCCATCTCTTTTTTCATCGAGCGCTCTTGTATCTAGAGTTATTGATTTACCAAAGGATAGAAGCGCTGAGAAGATAGGTAGTGACATCCCAGATACGTATGTACCTTCGCGTAATCTCGTGTTTCTTTCTATAGCCTCGGCTGTCGGCGAAAATGAAAACGTGGATGCAATTTTTATCGGTGCAAACGCTATCGATTTCTCTGGTTATCCCGATTGTAGGCCCGAGTTCTTTGAGGCATTCAAAAAAGTACTCGAAGTCGGTACAAGACGAGGCGTCCGCGGAAAACCGATAGCGATAGAGACTCCAATACTGCATATGAAAAAGTCTGAAATCATAAAACTGGGAAAATCGCTAAATGCTCCCCTGCACATGACTTGGAGTTGCTATAGCGGTGGAGAAAGGGCTTGCGGGAGATGTGATTCATGTGTCCTCCGCTTGGAGGGGTTTGAAGAAGCTGGATATGAAGATGAAATCGAATATGAGGCGAGAAAATGAAGATATCTGAAATTTTCTATTCAATTCAGGGTGAAGGAGTTCTGATAGGCACGCCAACCGTTTTTGTGAGGACTGCGGGCTGCAATTTGAGGTGTTCGTGGTGCGACACAAAGTATGCGCAGGTCGACAATGGTATTGAACGCTCTATTAAAGAGATTATTGATGAGGTGTCCCTCTTTCCAACGCCCTATGTATGCATTACTGGAGGAGAGCCCCTTTTACAGAGAGAAGTATTCAAACTTGTTAATATGCTCCTGGAGAAAGATTTTAAAGTTTCAGTAGAAACTAATGGTTCGATCTCTATTGAAGAACTCAGTTGTTCTGAGAATCTCTTGATCAGCATGGATCTAAAGTGCCCTTCTTCTGGTATGTGCGATAAAATGAGGCTAGATAATTTGGAGCTTCTTTCGCCTTTTGATCAGTTGAAGTTTGTTGTTGCCGACGATGAGGATATGGAGTATGCCAAGAAAATCATCGAGAGCCACGACATTCAAGCAACTATAATTATGATGCCCGTGGGAGGTTTAGATCTTAAGCCGGTTGCAGAGTGGGTTCTTCGAAACAGGATAAATGTTCGTGTTCTTCCGCAGCTTCATAAGATCATTTGGGGCGATAGACGAGGAGTGTGATCTCAATGGGATCCTTGCTCCCCATGCGCTACGCAACCTATCTCTAAGACGACCTTTCTATCAGCAAATTTTGGAAATAATTTCTGAAAAATCATCACCTTTGTAGCATCGAGTTGCTCACTCCGTTTGCGAACAACTTTTATGTGGCTAAGGTCGATTGGTTCACCTTAGCCAAGTGATAGCATAGCAATGATTAAATATGGGCTTAGAGGTTTCAGAAATAGAAAGCCGGGATAGGCATGATGTGCTGGAAGCTAATTCATTTGTCACTTTTGGAGAGTACTTCCATTTCATTGCTTTAGACCCGGCTTGATCGAGGTGATTTTTGTGGCTTCGCATCAAGCTCATGAGAATGCTTCATATCAATCAAGGAAATGTAAGGTAGTTGGTCTTGATCGAAAAAAGGTTTACACAAGTGATTTCAATTTATATGCAAAAAAGGATTCAATTCCGCAATTCGTGGAAATTTTCGACACTACCCTGAGAGATGGTGAACAGACGCCTGGAGTAGCGCTTTCATTGGAGGAGAAAATTAGAGTTGCCGAGGCTCTCAATGACCTAGGTGTTGACATCATAGAAGCGGGGTTTCCTGTGATATCAGATGGTGAAAGAAAAGCGGTGAAACGGATAGCTTCGCTCGGATTGCAATCACGCGTATGCGCACTTTCTCGATCTTCTCTAAAAGATATAGACACTGTTATCGACTGTGGCGTTGATTATGTTCATACCTTCATTGCCACGTCAGATGTGCACCTCAAATACAAATTAAAAATGACGAGAGAAGAAGTAAAATCTAGGGCAGTTGAGGCTATTGAATATGCCAAAGCCCACGGATTGACAGTTGAGTTTTCTTGCGAGGACGCAACCCGTACCGATCTAGACTTTTTGAAAGAAATGCATCTTGCGGTGCAAGAAGCCGGTGTAGATAAGATAAACTTTCCTGACACCGTAGGGGTCATTTCTCCTCCTGCCATGGAGAGATTGATTGAGGAAGTAATGAAATTCACAAAGGTTCCTCTGAGCATACACTGCCACGATGACTTTGGATTGGCGGTAGCGAATTCCATCGCCGCCGTCAGGAGCGGAGCGCGTCAGGTCCATGTGTGTGTGAATGGACTCGGGGAACGTGCTGGTAATGCTGCGCTCGAGGAAGTCGTGCTTGGTTTAATGGCGTTTCTTGATGTGAAGACGAATGTTGATACAAGAAAAATTGGATATGTGTCAAAAACAGTCGCAAATTTAACGGGAATTCCCATCCCAGCTAACAAGGCGATTGTTGGAAGCAACGCCTTTGCACATGAATCTGGCATACACGTTCACGGCGTACTTGGCGACCCATCTACCTACGAGGCATTTGGTCCAGAACTTGTTGGGATGGAGCGCTCGATCGTTATTGGAAAGCATACAGGCGTCCATTCCGTCAGGGAGAAACTGAAGGAATTTGGCATAGTCTTGACAGATGAGCAAATTACACAGGTCGTAAAAGAAATTAAGAGGCTTGCGGAAAGTGAGAAGCATGTTGACGATACTGAGTTAGTTGCGCTCGCTTATCACATTGCAGGCCAGCGCCCAGGAGAAGAACGCAAGGTCAAGTTGAAAGAATTTGCCGTGTTTACGGGATTGAATATTACTCCGACGGCAATAGTAAGCATCGAGGTTGATGGTGAAACTCGTCGGGGATCGGAAATTGGAGTAGGGCCGATAGATGCAGCTCTCAAAGCGATACGACAGCTTGTCAGCGAGAAAATCTCGCTGCTTGAATATCGGTTGAGTGCCATAAGCGGTGGGAGTGACGCTCTTTGCGAAGTAGGAGTCAAGCTACAGTACAATGGTGAAAGTAAAATCATGTCCGTTGGTAGGAGCGTCGGACCTGACATCGTTCAGACGAGTGTCGATGCAGCCATCCAGGCGATAGATCGTCTTTATTCTAGAATAAGAGCGGATTAACCGGTGATACAAATGAGTTTTTCGAAGGGAAAAACGATTTCCGAGAAGATCCTTTCCTCGAAGTCGTCTTCTGATGTGTACGCTGGGGATTTTGTGGAAGCTGAGGTCGATTATGTCATGGTCAACGACGTTACAGGTCCGATAGCCTTCAGAGAATTCGAATCGCTGGGCCTCGAACCTTTGAGAGAGAAGATTGTACTGATACCCGATCACTTCGTCCCCAATAAAGACATCCCCTCAGCTGAGCAGGCCGCTGAGATGAAACGATTTGCCAAGAAATATCGAATACCGAATTATTATGAAGTGGGAAGGGGGGGAATCTGTCATCAGGTGATGATAGAAGAGGGTTTCGTTGCGCCGGGAAGGCTCATCGTTGGAGCGGACTCGCACACATGCACATATGGTGCGCTAGGGGCGTTTTCAACTGGCATTGGAAGCACAGAGGCTGCCGCGTGTTTTGCCGAGGGATGCTTGTGGTTTCGCGTTCCGAAATCCATGCAAATTAATTTGCAGGGCTCCTTCAGAAGATTTGTAACTGGAAAAGACCTCATTCTCTCGATAATCAGGGACATAGGAGTTGATGGCGCGAATTACATGGCAATGGAATTCTCTGGTGATGGAACGAAATCTCTTTCCATTTCGGACAGGCTGACGGTATCGAATATGTGTGTTGAAGCAGGTGCCAAGGCGGGGATTTTTCTTCCTGACGAAATGACGGTTGAATTCGTATCAAATAAAGCGAGAGGCGACTATTCACTAGTGATCTCTGACAACGATGCTTCGTATGAAGCAAGAATGACTTATGACCTGAGTTTAATTGATTGTGTTGTGGCCATTCCTCACTCACCTGGAAATGTCAGGCACGTGAGAGAAGTTGACGTTGAGATAGACCAAGCGTTCCTCGGCTCCTGTACAAACGGTAGAATAGAAGATCTCAGACAAGCTGCAGAAATTCTTTCTGGACGAAAGATTCACCCATCCGTAAGGATGATTATTGTTCCAGCGAGCATGAAGGTCTACAAGCAAGCTCTTCAGGAGGGACTGCTCAATATCTTTGCAGAGGCCGGTGCATTTGTGTCAGGACCTACCTGTGCTGCTTGCCTGGGTGGTCACATGGGCGTTCTTGCATCTGGAGAGAGATGTATTAGTTCTACAAATCGCAACTTTATCGGAAGAATGGGGCATAAGAACTCTGAAGTTTTCCTTGCTAATCCTGCAGTCGTCGCTGCTAGTGCTGTTACTGGAAGGATTACACATCCTGAAGATTTACTGTGAGGGATGAAATGTGGCAATAATCACTGGAAGAGTCTGGAAATTTGGAGATCATGTGGATACTGACCAGATTATTCCTGCGGAAAGGCTTACGAGTAATAATATCGACAGACTTGGATTATACATTTTTGAAAAGGTAAGACCAGATTTTGCATCGAAGGTTGAGCAAGGTGATATCGTCGTGGCAGGTAGAAATTTTGGTTGCGGGTCGAGCAGGGAACATGCACCGAGAGCTCTCAAGCAAGCAGGGATTTCATGTATAGTCGCCGAAAGCTTTGCACGAATTTTTTTCAGGAATGCTCTGAATATTGGATTGATTCCTGTTACATGTACGATAAATGCGGAAGAAGGCGATATTCTAACGATTGATCTCGAAAATGGTGTCATTGTAAATGCTACAACATCGCAAAAATACCTCTTTACAAAATTCCCAAAGTTCATCGAGGAGATTATAGAAGCTGGAGGCTTGATGCAGAGGGTAAGGAGGCGAAAAGGATGTTCAGAATTGCGGTGATAGCGGGAGATGGCATTGGACCAGAGGTGATCACTGAGGGTTTGAAGGTTCTGCGCATTTTGGAAGAATGTGACAATCTCAAATTTGACATGCGGGAATTAGACATCGGCGCGACTCGATATATTGAGAGCGGAAAAACCCTTACCCAGGATGATCTAGACGTCTTAAGCGAACAGGATGCGATATACTTTGGTGCAGTCGGCGATCCGCGTGTGAAACCAGGAATACTTGAGAGGGAGATAATCTTGGCGCTGCGGTTCTACTTTGATCAATTTGTAAATATAAGGCCTGTGAAATCATGGGTCCCCGGAGCTCGTCTCAAATCGTCAAAGCCTTTCGACATAGTATTTCTTCGGGAAAATACGGAAGACTTCTATCTTGGATCAGGGGGATTTATCTCTCCGCGATCTAATTCAGTCTCGCTTGCAATCGAGCGGAGTTTTTACAAATTAAGCCTAGAGATATCCTCGAGCTTATCTAATGACGAAGAGCTTGCATTCGAGCTAGGCTTACTGTCAAAGAGCGGTGTTACGAGATTTGCAGAATATGCTTTCTATATGGCAAAGAGACGAGGACAGACGAAAATCACCGTTGTTGACAAAGCAAACGTATGCACGAATATGTATGGACTTTGGCGAAGGGTTTTTTCTACTCTTGCTGAGGAGAGAGATATCGATATCGAATATGTTTATGTTGATGCGATGTGCCAGGCACTTGTCAAAAATCCTGATAAATTCAACATTGTAGCCACACCGAATATGTTTGGAGACATACTCACAGATCTGGGAGCGGAAATCCAAGGAAGCCTAGGATTGGCATGCAGCGGTAATATAAATCCCAATGGTGTTTCAATGTTTGAACCCGTCCACGGCAGTGCTCCTGATATCGCAGGACGTGGAATCGCAAATCCTATCGGTGCAATACTAGCAGCAAAGCTTATGCTCGAGTTCCTTGGCTCAGATAGACTTGCACGCAAGATTGAGAAGGCTGTGGAGGAAGTTATACTAAAAGGTATTGTAACACCAGATCTCGGCGGGTATGCAAAAACGAGCGAAGTCGGTGATGCAATTGTTGAAAGCCTTCTTAACATGTGACAAGGTTAAATAGAGCATTAGGACAGTTTATAAGAATTCCCAAGCGGCAAAGTTCGATTGCATTAGAAATCAACGCGTTTGCTCATTTCCATCGGCAAATATAATGGCCTGAACGGCATGCCTCTGGTCTCATTCTTTATTTTTTCGATGAGCTCATCTACATTCATTTCTACATTGGCATTCTTTACTCTGTCATAAACGTTTAAATTATCAGATGCAAGTTCTCTATCTCCTATCACTATCACATATGATACCCAGTCCTGCTTTGCCTCGCGCACTTTCTTGTTAACTGTTTCGACGCGGTCGTCAATGCCAACCCTAATTCTCTCGTCAGCAAGTCTCTTGGCGATTTCTTTCGCCCTATTGAGATGTCCTTCGTTGACCGTTAGGAGCCTCACTTGCTCTGGTGTTATCCAAACAGGAAGATATCCGATTGAGCCATCTTTTTCTTTCATAATTGCCGTGTCAAGGAGCATGTACAGGTATCTTTCAATCGTACCAATGATAGCCGTATGAAGAATGATTGGATATTGTCTTTTGCCATTCTCGTCGGTATACTCTATTGCAAAGCGCTTCGAGTTGCCGACATCTATCTGTACTGTCCCGATCTCTCTGGCCTTATTCATTGAATCTAGAATATGATACTCAATGTTGACCGTCCAGTAGTAGTTTATTCCCTCTGGATAAAAGTGGAGCAGAGCTGGCTTTCCATGCTTCTTAAGAAGTTCGAGCACAAGATCTTTGTTTGACTCGTATGCCTCCTGTGATGAAAAATTAATCAGCATCTCATAATCGCGGCCAATTTTTGAAGCTTCTTCATAAATTTTTGAATCAATAGCATTAAACCATGCTTTTGCTTCACCCAAGTCTCTGCAGATCACGTGCAAATCCGGCATATTCATTCTCCTAGTTCGAAAGCAAAGCATGGTCTCCCCCGACTGCTCAAGCCGGTAGGAATCGGCAACCTCAAATGCTCCGAATGGCAGATTCCGGTAACTAATGTTCCAGTTGCGCATCATTGCGAACTGCTGGTGGCACGCGGCGTATCTCATTACAAAGTCTTTCTTTTCGCCCCTGATGACATAGAGTCTATCCCCAAAAAGTTTGGCATGTTCTCTCACCGCAGGCTCGTCGAGACTGAACATATTCGTGCCTCTGATGGTGTAGATCGGGAGACCAAGCTCATTAACAACTTTCGCAGAATACTC
This sequence comes from Methanomassiliicoccales archaeon, assembly GCA_038850735.1. Taxonomy (NCBI): domain Archaea; kingdom Methanobacteriati; phylum Thermoplasmatota; class Thermoplasmata; order Methanomassiliicoccales; species Methanomassiliicoccales archaeon. The sequence goes on along the minus strand of JAWCLO010000001.1, from coordinate 35,116 downwards.
GGCCACAAGATCAAACATGAGTGCTCCGATCGGATTAAATGCCATATGACCTACATCGCTCATGGTTTCCCATTGGATTCCGAACTTCTTGCATAGTCTGAGGTACTCAGGCTCACCAGCTTGCTTCGCCTCTTTTTTTAGTGCCTCCTTCTCAAGCATCTGCTTGAAACATGCCGATCCGCCGGTAAATTTCAAAATGTTCCACTCAACGCCATCTGGCGTGAGCACGATGAATCTCTCCTCACTTTTCGGCGCAGTCTTTTCCTCACCAGCAACGATGTGACGGGACAATTCTGATAAGGGATGTCCCTTGCAACTGATCTTAAAAGATTTATACCATCCAAAGGGCGCCCTGTAGGTTTCTAGACCTCTCTCTCTCAATATCTCTTGCAGTCTTCTCAGAGTACTAACGCCTGTCTCTGGATCAGACAGCTCTGAACTTAAATGGGCATATGGATACAGCAAAATTCGTTGTGCACCAACCCGTGCTGCGGTCTCTGATATATCATTAGCTGCCTGATTCGCAATCTCTTCAACTTTACCTTCATCTTGATTTTCAACAGCTATAAATGAGACGAGAACCTCTTCGAGACGCCTCCGCTTATCAATATCATTGACTTCTTCTGCTATTGCCGTTGGTTTTCTGGTCTCGTACTCCATATAGTCGGCGTGAATGTATAGAAGCCTCATCGAGGGGGCAGATAATGTCTGCCTCATATAAAAAGAATCCCGGAATTCTGGAAGATCTTTCGGAATTCAAAGCTAGATAAGGTTTATATGACGAAAATTAATTGCTCGATTGCATTCTCATGAAATCAGTTATCAGGATAAAAGATTTTGCAGCGGCTCTTAATATCGCGTTTATCGTTCTGATAGCAGTCCTTTTAGTTGGCGCAAGCAGCGTTGCCATTCTAGTTTATGAGGGCACAATGAGCGAGTCATCTCCAATAATTGTTAAAGCAAAATGGGGTGACAAGGTCAGAGTGGATTACATTGGAAGGTTTGCTGATGGTAGGGTTTTCGACACCTCTATTTGGGACGTTGCATCGAATGATGCCATGTATCCCAAATCACTATCCTTTACGCTCAGAAACCAGTCCACATATAAGCCATTAGAATTTAAAATTGGGAGCGGGCAGATGATTCCTGGTTTTGAACGGGGGATAATAGGGATGGCGATTAATGAAACGAGGGTGATTTCTGTTTCGCCCAGGCTAGGATATGGTGAGACTGACGTATCAAAGCTTGTGACAAAGGCTTTGGTAGAAGAACTGCCCGTTTTTGAGCAATATAATCTTTCTTCATTCATTGCAAAATTCTCCGAAACGCCGAGAACCGGACTTACTATTACACATCCATTTTGGGGGTGGGATGTGATCTGCCTGGAAGTCAACACCCAAACTGGCATGGTTCGGGTGATGAACAACCCCGTCGCGGGGGCTCATTATCTTGTTTACTATGATTCAAAATCTTCGACTCCAACTGGTTGGAATGTTCGAGTAGAACTCATAGACTCCTCCGCAAATGGAGGTACGGGCTTGATAAAAGTGCGAAACCTTCTAACAGAAGCGGACTCTGGGATGGTAAAGGGTATTGATATAAACGGAAACCAGTTCTATGTTGATAGAGTGGACGAAACCAGCGGTACTATGATACTGAATTACAACCCAGAAGTTGTTGGAAAGACACTCTACTTCACGGTAACGCTCTTGGCTGTTTTATAATAATGAGTTTTTTTGAGAAGACTGCTTGTTTATTGTATTGATTTATTAACGATATTTGTCAAGACAATTCATTTGAGCAAACCACTTCGCTCATGCACACAGGCGCCATAAATCCCTTCAACTTTTTCAGCAATAGTATCCCAAGAAAATCCTTCTGCTCTTTCTCTTGCTTTACGTCCTAATTCCTTTCTAAGATCATCTGACTCTATTAGAAGATTTATCGACCGCGCCAGCGCATCTGGATCCCTTGGCCTAACAATAATGCCACCATCTCCAATTACCTCAGGTAGCCCGCCTACCCTAGTGCCTATAACAGGTTTGCCATAGGACATGGCTTCGGCAGCAGCAATTCCGTAAGACTCGATGAGCGAAGGCATGACAAATAGCATGCATTTAGCTAAAAATTCGTTTTTGGATTCTTCGGAGATCCTACCAGTGAAGCTGATCTTTTTCTGAAGGTCATTACGAACAGCGATTGATCGCAACTGTTTGAGTTGAGGTCCTGATCCGCAAATAATCAATTTTCCGTCAACATCTCTCATTGCTTTAATGAGATAACGGAGTCCTTTAGTCCTCACTAGCCTCCCGATAAAAAGTATATAATCCTCTTCCTTGCCAATCTTCTCCTTAGAGGGGAGTTCGACACCGTTTGGTGCAACTGCTAGTAATTCGGGGGGGAATCCTCTTAAGAGAAGATCCTCAGCAACGAAGTTGCTCACGCAGATTATTCGATCAAAGGATGAGACATGTCTGGCAAATACCATATCGTTTATTATGCTTAGAGCCCTGATCGCTCCATCGCCCTCTCCGAAGGCATTATGCCAAGTGAATATCTTCTTCGCATCGATTGAAAGGACAGATTTCGTATAACCTGGAGCCCACCTATAATGAAAATCTATAATGTCAGGATCTAGCTGTTTCAATATTGCGCCAACTCCTCTTGTAAAGATCGCGGGCGGATTGTATATATTAACAAACTTGGAAGGGAGCCTAATGACTTGGTAGCCATCGATCTCTTCTACATTCTTGGTTCCAGGCAGTTGTCCGGTGACGACATAAACATCGTGTCTTCTTGCAAGTCTCTTCGATACATGATGTATTCGGTGTTCAATTCCACCAAGAAATGGATAATGAAATGGATTAACCATGACGATTCTCATTACTCGTTCCCAGCCTCCGACCTCTCATGTAGGATAGGGTGAAACTAATTGCAATGACAATGGCGACCATTGAAAGAGTAATTATCTGGGCCAAGCCGCTGGAAAAGAGCGCAAAGAAAACCCCGCTCGCAGCCAGGATAAGACCATATTTGCTGACTCCTCCAATCAACGTGTAAAATGCAGATTTTACGTACGACCATTTGCAAATCGCAACAAATGCTCCCATGAATGGCAATACGGGAGCGAGACGATTTAGCAAAATTATTCTCTCGTCCCCCATGATGAGACATTTTCTGTACTTGTTTGCGGCTTTTTCGATCCATTGCGGCACGGTCACTTTTCTTACGATTAAATAGAGCGTTGTCAGACCTAGAAATTCAGAGACCGCAATTGCCATAAGGATGGCAAGGCCAAACCACAACTCGGGTTTTGCCATAAATATGATGACCGTGAACAATTCAGGCAATGTTGGAAATAGAATTGCATCTACGTAAAAAAGGATGAAAATGCAACTCAGCATTCCAGTAAGACCGAGTGGGGAGAAAATTGAGTATATGGCCTGACCGAGATCAAACATTCGATGATGTAGTTTCCTACACTTACTTCTACTTTTCCAAAACTACTCATTCATTTCTTTGATCAATTCATCGTATAAGCGACAGAGCTTCCGAGCGCTATCCTTTGCAGAGAACTGGGTAGCTCTATTCCTTATCAATGCTCTATTTTCCTCTTTGCAATTGAGTGCATTTTCAATCGCATTAGCACAACTCACTGGATCCTCCTCGAAGAGACAGGATGGATTTTCCTTACCAATGATTTCAGCAACCGCTCTGTAATTGATACCAGCAACCGGTTTCCCGCAGGCCATTGCCTCGAGAATGACAAGACCTTGCGTCTCAAACTTCGACGCAGTAATAAAAGCATCACAAGCCGCATAGTGCAGGGGAATTTCATCATCTGGAACAAATCCTGTAAAGATTACTCTGTCTGCAATTCTCAAATCATCAGCCTGCTTCATATAGTAAGATCTTGCCGGTCCGTCACCTACGATCATGAGTACGACGTCATCGTACTTACTTGCCAAGATCGAGAATCCCCTGAGCACGAGATCGATATTCTTTTCCCATGAGATCCTTCCTAGGTGAAGTACGATCCTGTTTTTTTCGACACCATATTTTTTCCGAACGAAAAAGCCATCCAAAGTCGGATTGAACTTTGAGCAATCGATTCCCGTGGGAATGACTTCAACCCTCTTCATTGTCGGTGCTTTCTGTTTAAGTTCTTCAAGAATAGCGTGGCTCGGAACAACAACCGCATTAGCGCGTTCAAGGAGCTCCCGAAGGTATATCCAAGCAAGCCTGTTGATGACGTTCTCAGGTATAGGGATCTGCAGAAAATACCTCGCCGCATCTGTTACCATCGTATGAAACGAGATAACGACCGGTTTTTTCAAAGACCTAGCCGCAAACATGCTTCGCAAAGCCATGTAAAAAAGGCCATGCGAATGAATCAAATCCACGTCCAGTTCCCTTAAAATTCTGCATTTGTCTGATGGAAATGGAGCGATTCGGTAACTGGGATATTTTCTAAAGCTAATTGATTTGAAATAAAATACGCCGCTTTCTTTGTCTTTTTCATCTGCTGGTTCGGGTGCAAATATATAGACTTCGTGTCCCATTTCCTCAAGAGTTCTCTTTGTGGTCAATACGGAGGTAACGACTCCATCACGTGTGGGCAAATAGGTTTCCGTAAACATTGCTATTCTCACGATACCACCGTAGCTTCAGATCTCAGGGTCATACTGATTTTTTCAATGACATCAAAAGGATCTGTTCCGATGATACGGATCATTGGTTCTTTGCCATGACCACCGCGATCGTAAATTACGTCAGGTACAAATCCCGCTTTTCTAATTGCTTCTTCGGTCCCCCATTCCATAGTTTTTCTTCCATTTGGCTCTTTTCTTCTTTCAAATTCTGATATTGAGAGACCTCTCTCTTGAAAGCGCCTTAGAGTTTCTTCGCTGAATCGTATGTTGATTGCAGACCTCTTCGAAGGATCGAAACGCATCGCACTAAGCACAACTTGAGCCACGTGTCTTGAAGCACCAAAATCAACGCAGCCAACATGCAAAGGTTTGCCATCAACAGCTACAATTCGCCCCTCGAGCGCACACACCTCTTCGGGCTCTTTGGCAAACGGAAGAGCGTATGCGAAATTAATGCCTACTTCTGGAATCCATGAAACAGGAAGTATCGATTCGAGCTGCTTTATTGCAATCCTTAAGGCTTTTTCGACGGAGTATTTCTCCATTTCTTTTTCCGCAGTTGCCATCGCGTTTACAATTTTAGAGCCCTTTCCGACCGCATAACTCATCAGTATCGAATCCTCAATTCGTCTGCTGGCTTTGGATACGGATTCTGTTAGAGACATTCCCATTGCCAGATAACCGGCGATGAAAGAAGAAAGAATGCATCCTCCTCCATGGCCTCTGTGCTCACTGCGGGGATGCCTGTACTCGATAATTTCACCATCTGCATAAAATGTATCAACAATCTGTTCTCCATATTCTGAAGCAGTATGACCTCCCTTGAGGAGAACGGATTTCGCACCAATCTCAACGAATCTCTCGCAAACCTTAATTCGATCTTCTGATGTGCTTATTCTTATGCCAGTAATGGTTTCCGCTTCTGGTATATTTGGTGTTACTAACGAAGCGAGTGGAATCATTTCCTCGATGAGCGCTTGGATCAAATCTTCTGTGGAAAGAGGGTCTCCGACACCTGCAACAAGGACAGGATCCACGATGATTGGAAAGTCACAGTTTTTCATTCTGCTTGCTACGGCAGCCGCAATCTCCGCGCTATACAGCATTCCCGTTTTTGCAGCAGCAACTTTTGTATCCTCCATTATGGCATCTATCTGGTAAATGATCTCTTCCTTTGGTATGGGAAAGATTCTTCTTACAGATTGGGTATTCTGGGAAGTAATGGCGGTAATGACAGATGCGCAGTGAACACCGAGTGACGCGAGTGCCTTTATGTCCGCCTGGAGTCCTGCACCACCAATCGAATCTGAACCCGCGACGGCCAATACTACCTTTTTTCCTAAATCTTTCTCCATACCTTATCCCTCGCGATTTCCAGAATCCTACAAATTCATGCACTTATTTTATTCCTATCCTTCCGCTTGGCCGTATAAATTTTCAAAGTACATGAACATAAGCCTCTCGAATTCAACAGGTTTAAATAGAAACTTGACAATCGAACGGAGTAATGAAGGCGACCAGCGGTCATTTTATTTTCAAGAAAAATTTCTCATATAAGCAACTTGCAAAGGTCTTTCCAGAAATTCTAAGAACTTTTCTTGAAGAAACTGAGCAGATGCCTGAAGACGAAGATATCCTTCAGATGTTCATATATCTGAACCAAGTTGAATTAGAGAGGGATCGAAAACCAGAGGGCTACAATAGAAAAGGAAAAATGAAATTGATCTTTCCAATAGGCAGAAGCGAGTTTTATGTAAAAGGCACTTCGAAGGGCGGCGATGTCGTGAGGGTTGCAGAGAAATTGAGCAGATTGCTTACGAAAGCTGGGGTTGCTCATGACTTAGAGTGGGATGCTTCTTTGTTTATCGAAGAATGAAATATCTAAGGTTGGAGGTCTGTTCAATTGATGAAAAACGCACCGGACTTCTTTGCGAAGATTACGCATACCATGATTAGAAGCGCAATAGAGAATTATGGGAAATTAGAGGGCATGCGTCGTGCTTTTGAAACAGCAATACACTCGCAAGAAAAGAATAAGGAAATGATTGAAAAATTAAATGAGCGAATGGAAAGGGCAAGGGAAGTCCGGCAGCAGACATTTAGGGATCTTAGCATCGTGAAAAAAGCTGTTGAGCGCATGAGCGCAAACGGCATTAGAGTTCGAATCGCCCACTCCAAGCAAGAAGCTCTTGACATGATTCTGGATGAGATTGGAGGCGAGAAACTTGTGGTCAAATCCAAATCCAACGTTTCGAAGGAAATCGAGCTCACGGGTTTTCTTGAATCGAAAGGAATCGTATGCATCGAAACGGATGCAGGAGACCGCATAATTCAGGTAGCCAAGGAACGTACAGTACACCCAACTGGTCCAGCGGCACATCTCACGAGATACGATGTTGCACTAATACTAAGCAAGCATTTGAGACAGAAAATAGAGCCCACGCCTGAGAAACTCACAGAGGCAATAAGAAATGAAATCACGTGCTTCATTTCTCAAGCGTCGATTGGAATAACTGGTGCCAATTTCATTGCTGCGGAAGAAGGATCGATCATTCTCGTGCACAATGAAGGAAACATTACAGCGTGCGCTCGGCGCCCTAAGAAGCACATCATAATCAGCTCAATTGAAAAAATCGTGCCAAATCTCGATGAGGCTATGAATTTAGCGAAGATTCAGATTCTATATGGAACCGGCAGTCTGAACAGTTCGTTTATTGATGTCATCAGTGCTCCCAGTAGAACTGCAGACATCGAAAAGATTATGTTCTACGGGATGCACGGTCCGAAGGAGGTAGTGCTTATACTTCTTGACAATGGCAGAAGCCTTATTGAAAACAAAGAAGTGTTATATTGTATTAATTGTGGAAGCTGTCTATTGAAATGTCCAGTTTACGACATTCTTGGTCCAGATTTTGGCAGTCATGCGTATCTTGGCGGAAGAGGTGTATGCTTCGCCGCTGAGCTTGACGGGTATGAACACGCTATTGGCGGTGGCCTTACCTTCTGCACAGAATGCGGACTCTGCAAAGAGATGTGTCCTCTAAGAATCGATATTCCCAATTTGATAAGAGAGGCGAGGTATAAGGCGATTAAGCAGGGTTTCTTGCCGCTGCCCGCACAAGAAGAAATGATTAAGAATGTAGCAGCATCAGGGAATCCATGGAATGAACCCTCTGGAAGTCGTCCACAATGGGCTCATGGTCTAGATTTGCCAACAAGCGGTGAGATTCTTTTTTTTGCCGGTTGTTTCAATTCTCTTCGAGCCCCGGAAATCTCAAGAAGTTCGGTCGAAATTCTTCAATCGGTGGGTATTAATGTTGCATACATGGGTTCTAATGAAATGTGCTGCGGATCACCATTCTATAAGATTGGAGCGAAAGACATTTTCTTATCATTAGTGCAAAGGAACATTCAGAAAATAAAAGAGGCTGGCGTAAGAAAAATCATCACCCCATGTCCTGGTTGTTTTAATACTCTATCTATCTACTCACATTATGATTCATCATTCGACATTGAAATTGAGCACATCACTCAGACAATTGCATCACTTATTGATGATGGTCGAATTTCGTTCGATAGATCGCATCTTCAAGTCACCTACCACGATCCCTGCGACCTTGGTAGGCACAGAGGAATTTTTGAGCCCCCTCGATTGATCCTTGAGTCGATTCCTGGCCTAGTGTTAACTGAAATGGAATTTACAAAGGATAGAGCTATTTGCTGCGGTGCTGGTGCCGGAGTGAAAAAGAGTCATCCTGAACTAGCAACCTTCATTGCAGGGAAGCGCCTTGAGCAGGCGAAGAAGACTGGTGCTTCACATCTCGTCACTGCATGCTCATTCTGCGAAAGAAATTTCCAGGATGCAATTAGAATCACGGATTCCGGGATGCAGGTAGTCAACATCGTCAACTTGGCTAGGGCTTTGGCACAAGGATCATGAAAGAAGTCTCTGCCATATTTTTTTCAGCCTAGCTTTTTCGTAAGAAGTGAAATTTCTTTGTCTTTTCAACAATAGCGTGCATTCTGCGATTTGATTCTTGACGGCTTCTGGAGAGGTTCCTCCGTATGTCTTTCTCCTATCGATACATGCATCGATTGAAAGAAAAGAAGCCACATCATCGTCAATCTTATCGGAGAATCTCTTCATCTCTAAAATATCAAGTTCTTCGAGTTTCTTGTTATTTTCGATCGCGTATTTGACGATTTTTCCAACGAGCTCATGAGCCTCTCTAAAAGGAATACCTTTCAGCACGAGATAGTCTGCAAGATCTGTCGCATTCAAATACCCCTGCTCAGCACTCTTCCTCATTTTCCCGACATTGACATTTATGGACGACAGGGATTCAGCGAGCATGCGCAGGCAGGATTTCGTTGTATCGTACGCGTCAAAGAGAGCAGGCTTGTCTTCTTGGAGATCTCGGTTATAGGCGAGTGGCAAACTCTTTATCACGCCTAGAATGGTATTAAGATTCCCCATAACCCTTGCAGATCGAGCCCTAACTAACTCCGCTATATCGGGATTCTTTTTTTGGGGCATGATCGAGCTACCCGTTGAGTAAGCGTCCTCGAATTCAATAAATCCAAACTCAGGAGTGCTCCATATAATGAGCTCTTCGCATAGTGAACTAAGATGGATCATCGTCATACTACAGTTGAAAATGAAATCTGCCACAAAGTCCCGATCTGAAACTGCATCAATCGAATTTTTCGAAGGATATCTAAACCCAAGCAGTCGAGTTGTGAAGAATCTGTCAATCTCAAATGTTGTACCAGCCATCGCTGCTGCTCCAAGTGGAGAGACGTTTATTCGCTCGTAGCTCTTGGCAAATCGCATAAAATCTCTTTCAAACCTTGCAAAATGAGCAAGTAAATGATGGCCTAAGGTAATCGGTTGGGCATGCTGAAGGTGAGTAAAACCTGGCATTACTGTTTTTGTATGCTTTCTTGCCAATGCCAAAAGTGTCTTCTCAAGATCACAGATCAGTGTCATTAATTCAAGAGCTGCATCTCTTACGAACATCCTGAAATCGGTAACAACTTGGTCATTTCTACTTCTAGCGGTATGTACTTTTTTTCCCGTATCACCCAATTCTTTGACAATTTCAAATTCTATATAGGAATGGATGTCTTCAAAACTATGGTGGGGATTGAACTCACCCAAGTTTATCTTCTCAAGCATTCTTCTCAGGCAATCAACAATAGCTTTACATTCTTTATCGCTCAAGATGCCTTGTTTAGAGAGCATCTTTACATGTGCTATTGAACCAACTACATCGTACCATGCGAGACGTTTATCGAGATTCAAAGAGGAGGTGAATTCGAGGACTTGATCAAGCATTCCCTTATCGAATCTTCCCTGCCATAGCGTCTTGTTGCTCACCTGATTCCACCCGCTTTTTCCGAATCGCCGCAATAGTTTTCAATGGAAGTCCCCAAACATAAATAAATCCCTTCGAAGCGGTGTGATCAAATCGGTCTCCTTTATCATATGTTGACAATGCAACTTCATACATTGAGAACTCAGAGCTTCTTCCCACTGGTATTGCACTTCCTTTGTACAGTTTAACTCTGACTTTCCCAGTTACAAATTCTTGGGTCTTTTCAATAAATGCATCAAGCGCTTCTTTTAATGGGCTGAACCAAAGACCATCATAAATCAGTTCAGCATATTTTTGTTCAACAATTCTCTTGAAACTGAGCACATCCCTTGGCAGCACGAGTTTCTCCAAATCACGGTGAGCGTTTATTAGAACAGTAGCCGCAGGGCATTCATAAACCTCACGGGATTTGATCCCTACCAGTCGATCCTCTATGTGATCGATTCTTCCCACACCGTGCTTACCAGCCAATTCATTCAGTTTTCCTATGATTTTGACTGGCTCCATAAATTCATTGTTGAGGGATACTGGAATTCCTTTTTCAAATCCAATATCAATATATTCCGGATCATCTGGTGCATTCAAAGGAGAAGCCGTCCACTCAAACGCATCTTCTGGTGGTTCTTGGGTAGCATCTTCCAGTAGTCCGCATTCCACACTTCTGCCCCACAGGTTTTCGTCTGTACTGTATGGACTCTCTTTCTTCACCTTAATGGGTATCTTATGAATCTTTGCATATTCGATTTCGTCCTCCCTCGTCATTACCCATTCCCTCATAGGAGCAATGATTTCAATGTGGGGTGCAAGCGCTCCTATCGAGACGTCGAATCTCACCTGATCATTACCCTTGGCGGTGCAGCCATGCGCAATGTAGTTTGCATTTTCCTTATTTGCAACGTCAACGAGGATTTTTGCAATAAGTGGCCTGGCAATCGCAGTACTTAGGGGATATGTTCCTTGGTATAGAGCATTGGCTTTGAGTGCTGGAAAAATGTAGTTTTTGGCAAAATCCTCCTTTGCATCTACAGCATATGCATTTACTGCGCCTATCTGCTTCGCCCTTGCAATATCTTCATTAATATTACCGGGTTGTCCGACATCGACCGACACGGCGATTACTTCAAAACCGTATCTTTCCTTTAGCCATCTTATGGCTACCGATGTATCAAGACCGCCCGAATATGCCAAAACCACTCTTTTATTCTTTGAAATGCTGGATGCCATTGCTATCGAACCGTGTAGAACTTCCGGTTATTATAAAATATTGATGACTTATCGAAGACTAATTAAATATAAAGCAGTCCTTTTTTGGACATTTCAGGTTCAGAAGAACATCAGTCTAGTTGGGAACAGGCTTTTTTTCATTTTGTCTCAAATCAGTCATCAGTATTAATACTGATCTTATTTTAATCGAGTTCCGAGTTTAGAGGCACACGGGAATGATAAGGACTGCTATCATTGGCGGATCAGGATATACGGGTGGCGAATTAGCTCGTATACTATGCCGTCATCCAAAAATGACAGTTGTTTCAATGACCTCCCGGCAGCATGCGGGCGTAAAGGTCTCCAAAATGCATCCCTTCCTCGAAGGATTCCTCGATATGAGATTCGATGAGAAGCTCAACGAAGCAAAAGATTGTGATCTCGTATTCGTCGCAACTCCGTACGGCGCTTCAATGGATGTCATACCAGACCTGGTACAGAGGGGAATCAAGGTAGTTGATTTGAGTGGTGATTACCGCCTCGGAGACGCTGCTGTTTATCGCAAGTGGTATGGAATTGAGCACAAGGATCCAGACAACTTGATGAAAGCGGTGTATGGAATTCCAGAACTCTTCGGAGAGGAAATAGCAAAAGCTCAATTGGTCGCAAATCCTGGCTGCTATCCTACTTGTGCGGTCATTGCAGTTGCTCCTTTGGTTGCAAAGGGCTTGGTGTCGAAGAAAATCATTGTTGATGCGAAGAGTGGAACATCAGGTGCTGGTATGGAGCCAACAAAGATGACGCATCATCCAAATTGCGGGGCTAGCGTGATTCCATATAAAGTCGGGTCTCATAGACATACTCCTGAGATTGCTATGGCGCTTAGAAAAATAGGTAATGACGCTATTGATGTAGTGTTTACGCCGCATCTTATACCGATTGTTAGGGGTATCCTGTGTACATGCTATGTGTCTCTAAATTCTCAGTTTGGTCATGATGACATTTATTCGATATATCATGGGTTCTATGAAAGCTGTAAATTCGTAAGGATAAACAGCATCCCTTCTGTACCTTCAGTCGTCGGATCGAATTTTTGTGAGGTAGGATATGAGTTTGCCGGCAGTGACAACCTTGTAGTCATGGGCGCGCTTGACAATTTGGTGAAGGGTGGCGCAGGGCAGGCAATTCAGAATGCAAATATCATGTTTGGACTGGATGAGGCTTGTGGCCTTGATTTTCCTGGCCTGGGGGTGTGAGTATTGAATATCATTGAGGGAGGTATCACCTCACCCCTTGGTTGGTACGCAAGCGGCGTACATGCTGGTATCAAAAGAGAAAAACTCGATCTTGCGTTACTCTATTCTGAAAAGCCTGCGCGTGTCTCAATAGGGTACACGCAGAACAAAGTAAAAGCAGCACCTGTTGAAATTATGATGAAAAGAGATCCGGAATTTCTCCAAGCATTCGTGATCAATAGCGGAAACGCAAATGCACTCACGGGTTTAAAGGGGATTGAGGATGCAATTGCGATGGTGAAAACAACGGCACACGAATTCAATATCGATGAAGCTCTCGTGGGAGTGGCATCAACTGGAGTCATAGGTCGTTATATGCCTATTGACCGCGTTATTGAGGGTATAAGTATCGCTGCAAAGTCTATTGGAAGGGGAAAGAAATATGATGAACTAGCCTCAACTGCAATCATGACGACTGATCTTGTTAGAAAGGAGGTAGCGTGCCAAGTTCCTCTTGCTGATGGTAGGATTGTGACGATAGGTGGAATGGCTAAAGGTAGCGGGATGATATCTCCATCTATGAGAACACTGCATGCAACGACACTGAGTTTCATTACTACCGATGCACTGATAACTTCAAGGCCTGACAAACGCTGGCAGCGTATTCTCGACCGCACATTCAATATGATAAATGTCGACGGTGACCAGAGTACCAATGACATCTCAGTATTTATGGCAAACGGGTGTGTTGGGGGAGACCCAGTCGACGATGACGCCGGTTTCTGGGACGGCGTCGAGTTGGTAGCGAAAACCCTCTCGAAAAAAATAGCCGCTGACGGTGAAGGTGCTACGAAATTAATCGAGGTTGTCGTAACGGGTGCGCTTACAGAAGAAGACGCGAGGAGTGCGGCCAGATCGATAGTTTCATCAAATTTGGTGAAGGCAGCTGTATTTGGTGCCGATCCCAACTATGGCAGGATCATTGCGGCCGTGGGGAATTCGGCTAGCAAATTCGATCTTGATAAAATGCAACTCATGATATGTGCAAATGGAACAAGTGTGAAATTGTTCGATCGCGGAGAGCCAATGCAGTTATCTGGAAAATCTGTTGAGGCCGTAGCTAGAAAGGTACTTTCTAGCAAAGCAATAACAATCCAACTTGATCTTGGGATGGGTAATTGCACAGCCGATGCTTGGGGCTGTGATCTGAGCTATGACTATGTAAGGATAAATTCCGCGTATACGACCTAGGTGAGACTAGATGAAAAATATTGAATTTCCGAGGGAATTTGCCTTCCGTTTGGCAAAATTGAAACACAAGAAAATAGTCATCAAGTTTGGTGGAAGCGCCCTCAACGGAAACGGAGATATGGCAAGTTTCTGCGAAGATATTGCTCTTCTCGTTAGTCTCGGAATTAGACCTATCATCATACATGGCGGCGGACCGGAGATAAATGAAGAGTTGAAGAAATTGGGAAAGGAGGTCAAGAAAGTAGCTGGGCTCAGGATCACCGATGACGAAACTCTCGAGGTTGTCATGAGAGTTCTTAAAAATATCAATGAGAAGATCGTGCTCTCTCTCAAGAAAGCTGGAATCAAAGCAGTCGGAATGGAGGGCGCTGAAGGAAAAATGATTGTTTGCAGAAGGATGTCTCCCGTTCCAGTTAAAGATGAAAATGGCAATTCTTATCTTGTAGATCTAGGGAATGTTGGCGAGGTATCCTGCGTTGATCCCACTCCAATCAATCTCCTATGTGCAAGTGGCTTTGTGCCCGTGATATATCCAATTTGCACGGACGAAAATGGAAAACGCGTAAATGTCAATGCGGATACGGTCGCAGCTCACATTGCCAGAGCCCTTCGGTCAGAGGAGATCTTTCTTGTGACAGATGTTCCTGGCATTATGAAAGAAAATGGTAATGGTGCAACGGTTATTCCAAGAGTTTCTCTTAAAGAAATCGATCATTTGATCGCGAATGGTGTCGTAAAAGATGGAATGGTGCCCAAGCTCGAGGCATGTCGTATTGCTATAATGAACGGCGTGAAAACAGCTCATATGGTCTGTGGCAAGACGCCACATTCTATACTCAACGAGCTCTTGGGCATAAAGGATTGTGGCACAAAGGTTGTTCCATAATTTAATTGTGAGCTTAATATGGATCTTCGAACATTCAGAAGCTAGAAAAAAGAAGCGGAAGGAAATCTTATGAATATCAAAGAAGTCAAAGAATATAGTGCCCTCTATCTCTTTCCAAATTATGCAAGAGAAGAGGTCTGTTTCGAGAGAGGAAGTGGTGAGTATTTATATGACATTGATGGAAACGAGTACATCGATCTTGTAGCAGGAATTGCTGTCAATCTTCTGGGTCATTGTCATCCTTCTATTGTAAAAGTGGCTAAGGAGCAAGCCGATCGACTTATCCATGTCTCAAATCTCTATTATATACAGGAGCAGCTAGATCTAGCGATGAGTCTAGCGGAAATACTTCCAAAACCTCTTAGTTGTTCTCTATTTGTAAATAGTGGCGCAGAAGCAAATGAAGCAGCTTTAAAGCTAGCCGCAAAAAATACAGGTAGAAAGCGTTTCGTTTCAGCATACAATTCATTCCACGGCAGAACTATGGGAGCGCTTTCAGCAACTGGACAGCAAAAATATCACCAAGGATATGAGCCTCTCTTGTCACACGCTTTCGATTTCATCAGATACGGGAATATTGAAGATCTGAAGGAGAAAATCAATAATGAAACAGCTGCTGTGATTCTTGAGCCAATTCAAGGAGAAGGAGGAGTGATTGTTCCTTCGAAAGAATTTTTGAAAGCTGCTAGGGACTTATGTGATGAAACTGGAGCCTTACTGATACTAGATGAAGTCCAAACTGGATTCGGAAGAACAGGCAAGATGTTTGCATTCGAACATTTTGACATCGTTCCGGATATAGTCACATTTGCAAAGGGACTTGGAGGTGGTTTTCCTATAGGAGCGATCACAACATCTCAAGACCTCGCAAAAACGTTCCAACCAGGATCTCATGGGTCTACATTTGGTGGCAATCCATTTGTTTGTCGCGTTGCAGCTAAGGTCATAGAAATTATAAAAGAGGAACAACTGTGGAAGCGTGCGGAGAGCGTCGGAGATTCTTGGATCGTGGCACTGAGTTCGATCGCAAATGATTTCAATGTGGATGTAAGGGGAAAAGGGCTGATGATCGGTATTGATTTTGGCGAAACGGCAAAAGAGTTTCTCAGGTACTGTTTTGAAAGAAGGATTCTGGTAAATTTATGTGCTGGAAAAGTCATTCGTCTCGTCCCGCCACTTATCTTGTCAGACAACTCTGTCAGAAAATTCAATGAAGCCTTTTCTTCATTTATCCTAACTTATTCTAAGCAATCAATTAAATGAATGTGATCTCGTCGTATTGCGGTGACGACAAACAATGATTAATTTTTAATACCGTAATTCATAATCCTCCAATTCTTATGAAGAAAACCCCACATAAGGAAAGCATAGCAGAGAGGACGAGGGCATACATCGATTCGCACCCAAGCATTAAAGACTGCATTTCGAAAGATCTTGTGAATTTTTCCTCGCTGGCCAGGCTCATAATGAAGGAAGAGGGAATCAAAAATGAAGAAGCTGTTATGATTGCCTGCAGACGATATGCGCTTTCTTTGCACGACCATGATCACGAAAGAGAAGTACTATCAGTTATAAGGAACAGCAGAGTTGAAGTGAAAACAAAGATTTGCATAGTTACCGCCAAAAATGACTGGACAGTGCTTCAACGGTTGGATTCTGTGTTTCGTAAGCTCTTAAACGAGAAGGCAATAATGCAGGTAATTCAAGGAACGCACGCAATAACGATCATAGTTGATGAGAAGCTGAAGGGAGAGGTAGTGTCTGCAGTGGGAAAGGAGAATATCCTCAAAATTCGCCAGGATCTCGTAGAAATATCTGTGAAATCTCCTGAGGCGATTACAGAAACAAGTGGTGTTTTTGCATATCTTGTATCTAGCATTGCTGAGAGCGGTTTGAACATCGTTGAGACTGTTAGTTGTTACACAGATACGATATTTATCGTTGCCGAATCTGACATGATCCCTGCTTACTCTATATTAACAAAATGTATCGAAAAGGCAGAGCAGGTTATATCAGAGCAAGACGAGTGATATATTATGCTCTATCGAGGATATTGTTCGAAATTTGGAAAAATTCCCAGCAAATCATAAAATAACTTGTGCTCTCTAGGAGATAGCAGGGAAGGGTTATGAAAGAGGCCCCATCAATTGCAGTTAGCCCCCCTGGTCCAAAGGCTAAGAAGATTATCGAAGTCGACGAGAAGTATCTTGCAACTTCAACCAAGGCACTGCCTCTTGCGATTGAGTCCGCAAGCGGATCTACGGTCATTGATGCTGACGGAAATAGATTTCTCGATTTTACAAGCGGTGTCGCCGTATTAAATGTTGGTCATAGGCATCCTATTGTTATTGAAGCAATAAAAAGACAGTTGGATCGATTTATTCACTTTGCTGGTACTGATTTCTATTACGATGTACAATCAAATCTTGCAAAGAAACTCGCAGAGATTACACCAGGAGATTTTCAAAAGAAGGTTTTCTTCAGCAATAGTGGGACGGAATCTATCGAGGCGGCAATGAAAATCGTGAGATGGTCAACCAAGCGTCCCCAATTCGTCGCCTTCATCGGGGCTTTTCACGGGAGGACATTAGGGTCGTTATCACTTACCGCGAGCAAACCTGTACAGCGGGCAAGGTATTTCCCGACGGTTCCAGGTGTTATACATTTGCCCTATGCATATTGCTATCGATGCCCGTATCACCTCGAATACCCATCATGTGATATCTGGTGTGCACGCATTTTTGAAGAAGTCTACTTCGATTCTTTTGTCTGTCCAGATGAAATAGGAGCGATTTTTGTAGAGCCAATTCAGGGAGAAGGTGGTTACATTGTACCACCGCAAGAATTCATAAAGGAAATATACAAGATTACGAGAAAATACAGCATACTTCTTGTTGACGATGAGGTGCAAGCGGGAATAGGTAGAACCGGAAGAATGTGGGGCATCGATCATTTTGGAATTGTACCGGATATACTTTGTTGCGCAAAGGCCCTTGGATCAGGCGTGCCTATAGGTGCAACGATTTTTGATAGCAGATATGACTTTAAAATCAAGGGCTCTCATTCCAACACTTTTGGGGGCAACCCTCTGGCATGTGCATCCGCTTTGGCTACCCTTGAAGTGCTGGAAAAGGAAAATCTCATCGATAAAGCGAAGAAAAGTGGTGACTATTTGAGAAGGCGCCTTGAAGAAATGAAAGATTCTCATAACATCATCGGTGATGTGAGGGGTCTCGGACTCATGCAGGCGACGGAAATTGTTAAGGATAAAGAATCAAAAGAAAGGGCTGTGAAGGAGAGAGATAAGATCATAGAAGTGGCCTTCAATAAAGGGCTAATACTCTTGGGGTGTGGTAATTCCTCTATCAGATATATTCCGCCTCTTAATGTGACAATCGAGGAAATCGATGTGGCAATGGAAATTCTCGATGAGTCTGTGTCTGCTGTTGAGTCGATGAAATGATTGGCAAATCGGGCAAAAAACTATGTATCAGCGTACTGCGAATCCTGAATACCCGATTGTAAGATATTATATTACATGTTCTCTAATATTGTGGTAGATCAACAATATCAATTTACTTCATTGGATTTCTTGAAATCCTCGCTCAATGAGTGTTATTATGTGTGAGATTAAGATGCGTAACTCTTCGGAATGCGCTCCAGCAGCTCATTATAGTTCAATGGCAACTGTTTGCTCGAATTCTGCTCAAGAAGTCTGCAATCAGCAATTCTATTAACTCATAAAATGGAGCCACCAGGGAGATTTGAACTCCCGACCTGCTGATTACAAGTCAGCCGCTCTTCCAGCTGAGCTATGGTGGCATCGTCCCTCGTATTTCGGAACTAGCATTTATCATTTTTTCATGATCAAATATGTGTAGTCCCTCCGATTATTGCTATTCGGCGGTCAGTAGTTACGCACAACGCCCACTTTCTCATTATTATTTGTCGCATCAATCTGAGCAATTAATTACTGGTCTTTGTAGAGTATTTCAGCTTCCCTCACGAACGCTTCGCTTCCGTATTTTGACTCTCCTTTTGCGAATTTCGAAAGCATCTCTCTTACGATCATCCCTGGTGGCGGACACCCGGGAATAAACATACCTTTGCTTCGATTACGGTATTGGCATTTTCCCAGCAATACTAGTCTTTCGTTCGGTTGAGGATCTGCGGTTTTACCAAGAGCAATTACCAGACCGCCATTTTGCCTTATGATCTCAAGCTCACCAGACCGCTCCATGCGTTCAAGTGCTACACTCAACGCACCTGCACATCCACTGCATGGCTCGCCCCAAATTATATCAATGCCTTTGTAGAGTCCTTGTAGCGAATAGCGTGGTCTCTCAAACACAATATCAAGGTTCGAAAGATCCACGCCAGAAATTGCCACATGATATGTTTTCAGATCGATTCCCGCAGCCTCAGCGATCATCGCAAGGTGCCGTACCTCTCGAGGATCAATACCCATTGCCCTGCATGCGGTGATGTCAACATCGAATTGATTGCGACCCGCAATAACAATTCCCGCATTTGCAGGAGTTCCCGTAAGCGGGCCTTGGCCCTGCTGTCCAATAATTCCATCCATTATAACCAAATCTGAAGATATCACAGATGCAAGATCAACTAAGCTGCAATCAAGGCCCACGAAGTGAAACTTTCGTTTCCAATTATGTGGAATGGTTCCCTTAAGATTCTTTATTGCGAGCGTTACAAGGGTATTTATGTGAGTTTTCATCACAGGCATGTTTATGAGAAAATCACAATCTACGATTGTGCGAGCAACTTCAATCTCCTCGAATACTCTTGGGTTTGGAACCTTAAGGCTTACTGTTGCATCTTTGTTCAGGTCTACAATCCTTAGGTCAAGTTCCCTTGCAAGATCTAGATATCCCAGCTTGGCGAAACACTCCATAGTATCCTGACCAACCATCGATCCCTCGGCAAGTGCGATCTCATCTACACCTTTCCTTCTTAACCATGAAACTGTTTCTATGACTAGCTGTGGACATGTGGTGCTGCCCGATTTCCAACCCTCCTGCCAGCAGATGTTTGGTTTTATGACTGCTGAGGTGATTTCTTTGACTTCCTTTTCCAGTAGAAGAGGTTCAAGTAATTTGTTCATGATCTCTGGCAGTTTTTCTAAATCTCCTTCGCGGCAATATTGAATGGAAACTGGATATTTATTGGCGATCGCCATACAACGAACCTCTTTTAATTTGAGATTGTTAACTAATTCTCCGATTGGTATTTTAATTCTTAGAGTTTGTATGCTCAGCCTATATCACGTTTTGGTTGTTTACAGGCTAGAAGAAGCTTTTTATTCTTATCTCCGCTTTCTCTTTTGCAACACAAGACTAATTGGTGGATAGACTGTAATAAGAGGTATGATGATGGATAAGGAATCCCTTAAGTTCTTCGAGGAATTGTGCAATAGTTCAGGTCCAGCCGGATTTGAAAGAGAAACAACAATTTTGTTGAGGAATTACGTTCAGAAGTGGGCCGATTCCGTATATAGTGACAGGATTGGAAGTCTGGTCTTTGAAAAAAATGGCACTTCGGATATGCCAAGAATTCTTATTCCAGGTCACATAGACGAAATTGGATTCATTGTGACAAGCATAACAGAACAAGGGTTCTTGACATTTCATCAATTGGGTGGCTGGTTCGATCAAGGTCTTCTTGGTCAAAAAGTGCTCGTGATAACAAAAAAGGGTAAATTGAGAGGAGTCATCGCAGTTAAACCGCCACACCTACTCGATGAGGAAGAACGGAGAAAAGTCATTACAAAGGATAAGATGTTCATTGATATAGGTTGCTCAAACAAGGATGAGGCAGAAGAGATGGGCGTGAGGGTAGGTGATGCGGTCGTTCCCGATTCCAGTTTCTTCACGATCAAGAAAAGGGCATTCAAAGATGGCAAATTTATAGGAATTAAAACACTCGCATTTGGCAAGGGATTTGACGATCGGGTTGGAGCGTTTATTGCCGCTCAAGTGATTAGAACGCTCAAAGAGAAAGGAATCGAGCATCCCAACAAAGTAGTCGGTGCGGCAACAGTTCAGGAAGAAGTCGGTTTGAGGGGTGCAAAAACTGTTGCAAATCTTGTCAAACCTGATGTGGCAATAGTGCTCGATGTCGAAATTTCGGGAGATGTTCCAGGCGTAGAACCGAAGCAAGCTCAAGCGAAGTTAGGTGAAGGCATTGCTATAACAACCTACGACGCTTCCATGATTCCAAATCAACCTCTTAAAGAGCTGGCTATAAGCGTATGCGAAAAGAATCGTATCCCGTACCAATTGACTACAACAGCTGGAGGCGGAACAGACGCGGGCGCCGTCCATATAAGCAATATTGGCTGTCCAAGTATTGTAGTTGGGCCGCCAACAAGGCATATCCATTCACACGTCGGGATCCTAGATCTTGGAGATGTTGAACATTGCGTAAAGTTTGTCATTGAAATGGTCAAGGTGCTTGACAAAGCCAAAGTAGACTCTCTTACATCCCTCTGATGCGTGAATCATCGTTTCGACCAAAAATTATAAAAAGAACCAATGGATGACACCGCTCATCGTTGCTGATAGAATTCATTGGTGAGTTTAATGTCGACTGATAACACAAACGAAATTGCCAAGATCTCAAAAGGCGATATAATAAGATTAGAATTTGACGGTTGGATCGTTGATAGCGGCGAGCTTTTTGACACGACGAGCGCAGAGAAAGCAAAAGCGGCAGGCATTTTTAATGAGAACATCACATACGGCCCGATCCCAGTATTGGTGGGTGGGGGTCGTATATTTGAGGGACTCGAAGAAGCAATACTCGGGACGGAAATAGGCGTTGAAAAAGAAATAACAATACCTCCTGAAAAGGCTGCTGGTCAAAGAGATCCAAAACTGGTAGAAATTCATCCCGTTAGAGAATTTCTCAGACAGAACATTGAACCCAAAGTAGGCATGGAAGTGAGTATGAAAAACCGAGTGGGTACTATAATATCAGTCACTACAGGCAGGGTTAGAATAGATTTCAATAGACGTCTTGCCGGTAAGACACTTCGCTATCGCTTCAAAATTCTTTCAAGAATAGATGACCCAGTTGAGAAAATCAAAGCAGTTATTGAAATGGATTATGGTTCGAGCGAGGGCTTCAAGGTTTCCGTCGAAGATGGCAGAGCTATCCTAATTCTTCCAGACATATGCAAATATGACCAGA
This sequence comes from Methanomassiliicoccales archaeon, assembly GCA_038850735.1. NCBI lineage: Archaea > Methanobacteriati > Thermoplasmatota > Thermoplasmata > Methanomassiliicoccales > Methanomassiliicoccales archaeon. The sequence goes on along the minus strand of JAWCLO010000001.1, from coordinate 13,302 downwards.
AGTGGCTTATTTCAAAATATAGGGTGGTCTCTGATTTGAGAGATGTTCTGGGCTACAGCATCATTCATTTCATTGAAGAATATACAAAACCCGAGGAAAAGAAAGCAGACGAAAAGAAGGAAACTGAAGAGGCAGTGGCAACAGAGACACAGATTGTGCCAAAAAACTAGCTTGAAGATTAGATCTTAAATGACCCGGTCAGAAAAGATGATTTATCCTTTTTCTTTTGCGTATAATGGGCGTGTGGCCTAGCATGGATATGGCAGCAGCCTCCTAAGCTGCAAGTCAGGGGTTCAAATCCCCTCACGCCCGTATAAAATCAATTTTTGTCTGTTTTTGACTTTTTGTTCATTAGAATAATTTTTCACGCGTCCTTCATGCAATGCTAATTTGATGGCTTGTTTAGAAATGGAAAGGCGTGTTCTAAAAAGTACATCTTGCATGTGCTTTGATGTGGTTATTAGCAGTAATGAGGTCGGATAATCTCTCTTCGTCGACTCAGGGGTCTTCCTCGTCTACTCGGAGTTTCTCAAGGATTATTCGGGCTAGGAATTGCGATAATCGCAAAAAGATAACGGTTAAGCGTGATACATTGATAAATAGAAACGCAGTCTTAATCTGGTATTCAGAGATATCATCGGAGTGATAGTAAATGGATCTCATTCTTGTCAGACATGGTGAAACCGACTGGAATCGTGCCTCTATATTTAGAGGTCGCATGGATATTCCGTTGAATAGCACAGGACTTGCCCAAGCTAGATTGACTGCGAGAGCGCTTCAACACCAAAATATTTCAACAATTTACAGTAGCCCTCTTGCAAGATCTCTCAAGACAGCAGAAATCATTGCTCAACCACATTCGATCAATGTAACTATTGATGATGATTTGATTGACATCGATTATGGAGCTCTTCAGGGCATTTCTGAAAAAGAGGCAGTGATGCAGTATCCACTGCTCATGGAAACTTGGTCCAATCATCCCGAAAAAGTAAAATTTCCATGCGGCGAAAGTTTGCATGATGTTCTTAAACGCATCCAGAACTTCTTCGATCGAATCTGTGTTTTTTCACGCACGGAAAATCGGGCTGTACTTGTCGTCTCACATAGAATCCCGATTAAAATTATGACATTGATCTTACTCGGCATGGATTTAAGCCATCTCAATGAGGTACGTCATGATAATTGCGCGATCTCCATTTTCAAAATTCGAGAAAATTCTATAGAGCAATCGATCCTAAACTATACCAAGCATCTTGACATGTTGTCGATTGACCGGCTGAAGGATTTTTGAAAAGTCCTCTAAGGCATCGCTTTCGATGACAAATCGTCAAAAATTCATCTCCGTATACCTCCAAAGCAAAGGCATTTACGGAATCGTGGCAAATAATGCTCATTTCCGTTATTATCAATGCAACGGACTGGAATGTATCATTTTATTCAATGTGATTGGGCGCATCTAAAGGAAGTTTGATGATTGTGCAGATTTACTTGTCCACGGCATCTATTGATCACCTTACTGTCTCTTTTGTGTTATAAATCATTTAGAGTCCCTAGGGTCTGCGAATAAAATGGGTCAATCTCAACCTTCGACGTTGTGCTGAACAATCGTATAAATGATATATCCCTTATTCAACTAACTATCGAGTGGTATGGTGGCGAATTACGATCTCATAGTTATTGGGTCTGGAGCTGGGCTAAATGTTGTTGAGCGAGCTAGACTAGCAGGATTGAAAGTAGCATTGATCGAAGATGGGCCAGTTGGTGGTACATGCCTTAATAGGGGTTGCATTCCAAGCAAAATTCTGACATACCCCGCAGATGTCATCCGGTTGATTGAAGATGCTAAGAGAATTGGCATCAATGTAAAAGAGATTGAAACGGACTTCGAGCTTGTTAGGAAACGCATGTGGGATTTAATTATTAGTGAACGAGAGCACATTGAAAGAGCAGTGGAATCTGATAAGGGTATAGACTTTTTCAGAGATACTGGATATTTCATCGATCGAAAGACCTTGCAAGTCGGTGAATCCCGTATACGATCAGAAAAGATCATGATTGCTGCGGGAGCAAGAACGCAAATTCCAGATATACCTGGTCTCAAAGATGTCGATTACTTCACCTCTGAGAACATTTTCGATATTGAAAAATTGCCAAAAAGCCTTGTGATCCTAGGCGGAGGTTATAAAGCATGTGAGTTCGCTCATTTTTTCTCAGCTTTTGGTACCCGCGTAATAATAATTGGTCGTAATCCCCGTCTTTTGCCAAATGAAGAGCCAGAAGTCAGCTATTTAGTACTTAAGAAAATGTCCAGATTTATTGACGTGAGGGTCAACCAAGACGTTACTGAGATTATCAATGGAGGGCAAGCGCACAGAGTTCTGCATAGGGATCGGAAGACAGGAATCCTTAATGAAGTCGAAGCGGAACGCGTTCTCATTGCAACGGGGCTTAGAAGCAATGCAGACAAGCTCAAAGCTGAAGTGGCCGGTATTGCGCTTGATCAGAGAGGATACATAATTGTAAATGAATTTCTTGAAACAAATATACCGGGAATCTGGGCATTTGGTGATATTATTGGTAGGAATATGTACAGACACACTGCAAATTATGAGAGCTTGGTTGCGTGGAATAATGCCTTTGGACATCGAAAGATGCCAGTTGATGAACACGCCGTTCCCCACGCGGTTTTTTGTTATCCACAAGTGGCAAGCGTGGGGTTAACTGAGGAACAGGCTACAAAAAAAGGATATCAGATTTCTATCGGAATCAATAGATACTCTGATTGTGCAAAGGGATATGCAATGGCAGAGGAAGATGGATTTGTGAAGGTGATAGTCGACGCAAATACAAGGAAAATTCTCGGTGCCAGTGTTGTTGGACCTGAAGCATCGATTCTTGTTCAGCCAATTGTTTACCTGATGAATACGACTGATCAAACTTATCTGCCACTAGTGAGAAGTCAGACAATCCATCCAGCCTTATCCGAGGCTCTAGTCGGAGCCTTTGCTAAATTGAGGATACCAAAAGGAATGCACTCACAGTGAAATCCTGGCTTCGACCCCATTCCGCAAATCTAGAAGGGAAATCTGTTATTGCTTATGAGTAACCCGGGACGTTCCCAAGGCGTCTGAGGAGAGATTTATGCCTCATTCCATCTATATGACGGAATCTATTTCGACCAATGCATTCGCAAAAGCAAAATAGAAACCAAAAAATCTAGATCACAGAATGTTAACCATCATGATAATTTGTATTCATTTTCAGCCTCGTGCTTTCTTGCTAGTCTTTTCAAAAGTTTTTCTCCAGTAATCGCGCATAAGTAGGGTACTGGCGGCGTGAGATATATCAGGGAACCAACAAGCGCAAGCAATTTCTTGCCTGTTGTCATAAGACTTATTTTCTTAATCACTGGGTCATGCAAATCTACTTCCTTTATCATTCCAAGAATGGACTTTAGAATCATGAAATCTGATGCGAGGACGACGCCGATACTCCATGAAATCGCCACCTGTAGAGGCATCCTCGCACCGCATGCAGCGGTTGTTTTTGAAAATATCGCTTTTCGAAGATCCTCAGCGGTTTCTCCTTCAAACGTCGTATATGCATGTGCTATAGTACTGATTGAATGAGAATCACTTCCACCGACAATGGCCCACTTCCCAGATTCGCTTTTCTGTGCTGCAATTGAATTTGCATATCCGTCTATGTGCCCTGCGTTGATTGTTTCGATAGCATCAATATCGAGAAATGCAATTTTTTCTCCCAGGCTGGGGCAATGGAGACTAAATGGATGTGGCGCCATGACTATGCCGTCCTGATCTCGAATGCGGTCAATAGTTTCCTCGGCAGTGAGACCTGGTGGGATTTCCTCGTTGAGATACAAACCTATGATCTCGCCGTCCGAAGTCGAAATCTCTTCTCCAACTACCACCTGCATACCAATTTCTTTTCCGAATTCTTTGGCTTTGATGGCGCCATAGATACTATTGTGATCAGTTATTGCAAGAACTTTCAAACCTAAGTTTTGTGCCTTTTTCACAGCATCATATGGTTCGACAACGGATTCGGGGAATCGCAAGAATCCCAATCGTGCAATTCCAGAATATTTTGTGTGGACGTGGATATCCGCTCGGCTTTCCATCTGGTAGCGATATTGGATTCTGCAATAAATAACATTCGTAAAACCGATGCCGAGTAATGACAATTAATTAAATGACTCTCCTCGGAACTGCACAATAATTAACTCCACCCGTTTGAAGCGTCCGATTTATAACTCCTTTCGGTAGTCCTTTGAGAAATGCAACTCGGTGATGAATCCAATTGACCTCGAAGATCCTCTTGAATTGCTAACAATTTAATAATTAAATACTATTTCCTCAGTAATGGGAATCATAGAATGGGGCATTTTATTTATAAAAAATCTCATCCTCGATCTCAATTATCCCGGTCTGATTTTGTTAATGGCAATTGAGAGTGCATGTGTTCCCATACCTAGTGAAATTATTATGCCATTTGCGGGATGGCTCGTTTACGAGCGAGAAATGGATTTGTTGCTAGCATCGCTCTCTGGAACACTTGGTTGCACGATAGGCTCCCTCTTTGCATATGCCATTGGCTATTACGGAGGCAGAGCGTTCATTTTACGATATGGAAAGTATTTCCTCATCGATAGGAAGGCGATCGATGCAGCAGAGCGTTGGTTTTCCAAATACGGAGATCTTGCTGTATTTCTTAGCAGGCTTATGCCCGTTATAAGAACATTTATATCACTTCCTGCGGGCATCGGCAGAATGAATCTTCTTCATTTTACTATACTAACTTTTGTTGGATCATTCCCATGGTGCTTTGGTTTGGTTTATTTGGGATTTGCATTAGGACCTTCATGGGAAGGTATAATTGAAGTTTTCCGTGGTCTTGACGTTCTAATATTGATTGCTCTCGCTGTGATCATAGCTTGGGTGATTTTCAGGAAAAGAGAGCGGATAACTCATCGGAATGAGTGAATTTAGAAAGAGTAATAATATTCTCCCTTTTCTTTTTGCTCTCTATCGAGCCGTGAGCCCAGCTTATTGATTCTCGGTCTATTAGTTTCGTTATCACGCCGGAACGTGACTCCTACCTGTTTCAAAAAGAGGTTCATTCCTGTGCGCATATCAAAGGGCCCTGCTCCGATGCCTTCCTTTCCAGGCGTTCCCGTAAACACCATGATCGAATCCGAAACCATGTCAAGAAAATAGATATCGTGATCGACTACCAACGCGCTTTTGCCCTGCTTTTCTATAACTCTTCTTAGAGTCTTTGCTGCTTCCATTCGTTGATTCGAATCGAGATACGCGGACGGCTCATCGAGGAGATATATGTCCGCATCGCGAGAAAGACAGAGAGCAATTGCAACGCGCTGTAATTCCCCCCCGGCCAAGGTTTTTACTTCTTTTTCATATAAGTGGGTAAGTCCGAGCGGTTCCGCGATTTCGCTTCTAAAGAATCCAGACTCGAAAAAATCCTTTACCAGGACATGAAACAGCTCTCTTACTTTACCATCAAAATCTGGCGAAATGTATTGTGGTTTATAACTCACTTTAACATTTCTATCAACAGATCCATTCGTAGGTCTCAAGACACCGGCAAGCATTTTCACGAAGGTAGTTTTTCCTATTGCGTTTGGACCTACCACTCCAACGGTTTCTCCGACTTTTATTGTCCCCTCCTCTACCCGAAGCTGGAAACTAGGATACTCATACTCTAAGGGCCCAAATCTGAGCAATATTGCAGATTGCCACAGATTCTTTGGTGGTCTGTTCTCGAACTCAATCTTTTGCTCTCTGAATCTGATATTTTCTTCGGCTAGATACCCTTCGAGATAAGTGTTTATAGCTGTTCTAACTTGGCGAGGTTGAGAAAATACTCCATAAGATCCCTCAGAACCATACATGAGGTAAACATTGTCTGCAAGGAAATCGAGGATTGCTAGATCATGTTCTATAACGACAACATATTTCCCTTGACTTAACGACTGAATGATCCTTGCTACTTTCAGACGTTGTTTTATGTCAAGGTATGAAGAAGGTTCATCGAAGAAATATGCATCAGAATCCTTCATGAGAGCTGCGGCTATGGCCACTCGTTGCAATTCGCCGCCGGATAAGCTAGAAAGATCCTTATGCAAGGTATCTTCAATTTCAAACATCGTAGCCGCCTCTTCAACGGAAATCCGCTCTGCAACTCTCGCAAGAAGATCTTTTGTCATGCCATTATAAGCTGCTGGTATCTTGTCAACATACTGAGGTTTGAACGACACTCTAATCATTCCAGAATATAGTCTTTCGAAATAATCATAGAGTTCTGTCCCTGCAAAGCGTTGGAGCGCTTCATCTTTAGAAGGCGGTTTCTCATATATCCCAAAATTAGGGATCTCCTCGCCAGAGAGCAACTTAAGCGCTGTTGTCTTTCCAATGCCATTTGGTCCAAGTATGCCCGTCACCAAGCCCTGCTTAGGAACTGGTAATCTGTATAATCTGAATGCGTTCTTTCCATATTGATGTATAAGATCCTTTCCAAGTTCCTCAGGCAAGCCAATGATCTTGATCGCCTCATATGGGCATTTATGAACACAAATACCACACCCGGCACACAGCTCTTCAGAAATAACTGGCCTGCCCTTATCTCCGATTACTATAGTTTCCACTCCTGTTCGAACCTTTGGGCAGTATTTCAAACACTCTGAATTGCACTTCTTCGGTTGGCAGCGATCTTTGATAAGCGTTGCAATGCGCACGCAGTTAGCAATGATAAAATCCTAAAAAAATGTTCCTAATCTGTAAAATTTTCAACTGAAACTGATCACTTTATTGGTAATTGAATATTGGCTACGGTTTTGCTAAACGGCCAGATAAGTATTGGGAAATTTCCTGATAATTTCGAAACGAATACTGGTTCTAAGCAAGTATTACATGTATTGGTTTGTTCTTATATCCAGTTCTTCAATTCAGGGGGATCTGATATTAGTGGAAATCCAGATCATTTAATGCGATTTGGATTGAAATCTCCTTTTGACTCTCATTTTTATCAAAAATTCGTATAGATAATGATTTTTTATTTTTTCCTTGTTCAATAGTCAAAACTTAAATCTTATATGGTTTATTCACTTCCGCTTCATATGTCTAGAATCTTGGTTTGCACTGCATGGCCGTATTCAAATAGCGCTATTCACCTAGGTCACGTAGCTGGATCCTTGCTACCAGGCGATATATTTGCCAAGTTTCAGCGACTCAAGGGAAACGAAGTCCTTATGGTCTCAGGCTCCGACCAGCATGGAACACCTGTCACCGTAAGAGCAGAAAAGGAGGGTGTTTCCCCTGAGGAAATAGCGGAGCGGTATCATAAAATCAATTCCGATGCGATAAAAGGTCTTTTGATTACATTTGATCTTTTCACAAAAACACACACAACAAACCATTTCAGAGTCGTTCACGAAGTATTTCTCAGACTCCTTGAAAAAGGACATCTCTACAAGAAAGAAACTCTCCAATATTTCTGCGAGCAATGTAACCGGTTTTTGCCAGATCGCTATGTTGAGGGTAAATGCGTCAAATGCGGATTTGAAAGGGCTAGAGGTGATCAGTGTGACAAATGTGGAGCGACTTTTCAACCAGGCGAGCTCGAGGATGCAAGATGCACAATATGCTCATCAAAGCCCATACTGAAAGAAACTGAACATTACTTCTTTAAGCTCAGCGAATTTGTAGATCCTCTGCTTGATTATATAAAGGATAAAAATTACTGGAAACCTAATGTGCAAACATTTACAAGAAACTGGCTTGAAGCAGGATTGAATGATAGACCCATTACACGAGACATGTCTTGGGGCGTTAGCGTACCTCTGCCTGGATGGGATAATAAAGTCATTTATGTGTGGTTCGAAGCGGTAATAGGCTATCTTTCTGCCTCTATTGAGTGGTCTGAAAGAATAGGTTTACCAGAAAGATGGAAGGATTTCTGGACAGATCCTGAAGCAAAGCACTACTACTTCCTCGGAAAGGACAATATACCTTTTCATACAATCATCTGGCCAGCAATACTTATGGGTTATGGTGGATTAAATCTTCCGTATGATGTTCCTGCAAATGAATATCTGACATTCAAAGGTGAGAAGCTTTCCAAAAGTCGAGGCGTGAGTATAGATATACCAAGTATGCTCCTCCGTTTTGATCCCGATGCGATTAGATACTACCTTGCATCAAACATGCCTGAGAACAGAGATACAGAGTTTAGTTGGGATGATTTCGAAGCGAAAATCAACAACGAGCTCGTTGCTACCCTGGGTAACTACTATCACAGAGTGCTGAGTTTTACTCATAGGCATTTTGGCATAGTTCCTCCTTGCATTGGGATAGAAGACGAAATGAAAAGAGTGTCTCAGGCAGTATCAAGAACTGTTGAGGAGTTCGATCAATACCTGTCTTCCTGTCAATTTAAGAGAGCACTGAAGTCTGTGATGGACCTAGCCCAATTTGGAAATAGATTTTTCGATAGTGTTGCGCCATGGAGCCTGCTTAAGGAAAACAGAGAACGTTGTGGATCCGTTCTTCATCTGAATCTTGAAATCGTTAAAGCTCTTGCAATCATGTCTTACCCCTTTCTCCCACGATCATCTGCAGAGGTATGGAAATTTCTTGGCTATGATGAGGACATCACGAGCAGGGGGTGGTCATGGATTTCAACGCCGCTACTCGTGGGCCAGCAGTTAAGGGAACCATACCCGCTTTTTTCGAAGGTTGAAATTGCGGAGGATTCGTCTATGTTTAAGGATTTTGAGAAACTCGATCTCAGGGTAGGTGAAATTGTTGGGATTAGTGATCATCCAAATGCCGATAAACTCTACATACTAGATGTAGAAGTTGGGAAAAGAATCAGACTTGTAGCAGGATTGAAAGGCCATTACCCCAAAGACAAGCTGATTGGGAAGCAGATTGTTGTAGTGACGAACCTTCAGCCGGCGAAGCTAAGGGGCGTTGAATCCCAGGGTATGTTGTTAGCAGCGGAACATGGGGGGAAAGTTGTCCTTCTAACACCGCACGAAAAAGTTCCAGCAGGAACTAAGGTTAATTCCGGCATGTCTCCAAGTGGAAAAATGCTGAGTTTTTCGGAATTCCAAGAATTGAAGCTAATTGTTGGAGAAGTTATGGATCTCAATGCTGTTGATATTGGAAAACGTATCAATCTCGATGCAAAGTCTGCAAAACTGAAAAAAGGCACAAAGGTTGCAGTGTTCCTGCCATCGGAGGATTCTTCTCATGCACTTCCGCTTTTCACTGAGTCTGGTGTGCAGATTACGGTGGACGAGGACATTTGCAAAGGGGCACTTATCAGATGAAGGTTGATTTGCACATTCATTCGATTTACTCAGGGGATTCCAAACTTGAAGTTGAAGATATTGCAGCAAGATGTAAAGCTCTTGGAATTAAGGGATTTGCGATTGTCGATCACAATTCTATAGAAGGATCTATACGCGCTATGAATATGAGAAAGAATGATATCATTGTACTCCCAGGAATCGAAATAACATGTAGTACAGGCCACGTAATTGGGTATGGCATTACTGAGCTAATACCGCGCGATATGAGTGTTGAAGAAACAATAGAGTATATTCATGATAGCGGTGGCATCGCGGTTGCACCTCACCCATACAGATGGTGGTCAGGCATTGGAGCGAAAGAAATTCTCAAGAATAAATTCGATGCAATTGAGACCATAAATGCGAGATCATCGTTCCGATCCAATGATAAGGCAGCTAATCTTCGCGCGATTATCGGTTGTGCTGAGACGGGCGGCAGCGATGCACACTCGTTACGTCAAATTGGGGCAGCTTCTACGATTTTTTCTGATAATTGCGAGGACGCCGATGATCTGATTTTGGAAATTCTAGAGAAAAGCACAAGAGCAGAAGGGAGTTCAAGAAAACCATTAGGTACTATCGGGTATGGAGTAAAATGCATTTCAGAATGGGTCACAAGAGGGATGAGAAGGCTCTGATCATAGCGATGATTCCACTTTTGCAATTTTCTCTTTGGCGTCGGTGGCAATTTTATTGATATCGGCAGAAGGATCCGTCGCGAGAGCGATGAGATATCGTGGTCCTGCGCCTGTCAATATGAGATTTCTTCCCGAAAGATGAAGCACGACTTTATTCAAAGTATCCTTGAGTTCAGCTGAAGTTGTTTCTGCAGCTCCAATAATTATAGCCGCCATGGCGGCAAATGTTTCCTGGTGCACGCCTCGTGGCGGATCTCCTGTTATATACATTCCACCTCTTGATACTAATGAAACATCCAAGACATGATCGATCCTCTTAATTTCGTCTAAAACATTTCGAATCTGAGATAATTCAGCCATCTAGCCCACTCTCTCCACAAGCGTTACAAGGAGTATAATCGAAGAGTCAACATAAAAGCTTTTTCTATAAAACTCACAGTTTCTTGGATTATCCAGATCGGAAGCATGATGTTTATTCTATATGCGCATTTTCGAAATTTGGCAAAATAACTATTATTCATCGAGGAGAATTTGCCACTTGGCTGAGAAATCTTCATGTATGTCTGGAAGCGATATCATCACGAGGCTATGGTACGCTTTTCGTTGCATCGGATTTTTGCGCCCGCGGAAAAGAAAGCAACTGAGGGAATGAAAATTGAGAAAATTTTGGTTCGATCGCTGAAATCTCCTCTCGCATCTGAGCGGAAACGCCTTGAAAAAAGAATTTTGCGACATGGAGTAAAAGATCCCTATGAGATGATTGCCATATTGCTGAAATATTACCATCATCCGAATGATAAGGTGCAGAAGAGCGTTCGCCACTGTCTGTCAGAGCTTACAAAATCACGGATCGGCATGGATGCCGTGCTGAACAATATCATCCATCCAAGTAGAGAAGTACGCAGGGCTGTCTTGGCGTTCCTTGGCGAACGCGCGGGTATTCATGCAATCACATACGCGTCTTTTTACGAGCAAACACTTCTACTGGCAGCGATGGCAAGGAATAAGGATATTCCAGTGGATGATATCGAGGCGCTTGCTGAAGTGTCTAAGCAGACTTTCCTTGATGGGGAAGTCATCGAGGCGATTAAGGACATCTCATCTTGTCTAGAATTTGTCAAGCATAGATATCGAAGCGCTGAGCAACTCAGGTCATACATTGTTGACATTTTGAGGATGGCTCCAGACCTCACAAGGATAGGTGTTTTTGGCGGAGCAATTGAGGAATCGCTAAAGAAGGCTGTTAAGGCAAGCAGATCAAGAAGATATGATGAAACAAGAGAAATCATTGAAGAACGCATGAAAGAAGCAACTATTCGAAATGAACTTCTTCGGATCGGCAAGATTGTGAACGAGATTGTTACAGAAAGGCCAAATATGCCTCCTGCGGAACTCGCTGGTGCTGATGTCTGGGTAATTTCAAGACTGCATGAGCTCGTGGATTCCGTTACTTCAAGCACGGTAACTGGAAAGAGATCGGAAGCGATCGAAGCGCTCAGAGCATTTCTCGAAGATGAATTTTTAGCATATTACGATGACAATTTTAAGAAGCGCATCGAAAATAAAGATCGATCAGCTGTCTTCACACTTTACACGATTGGCATAGTTTGTTTGAAGCTTTCATCTGGGTTTATGCAATCATCAAGCGAGGACATATACCAACGCTATTTTAGAAAATTTGAAGGGGAACCGAGCATTCATCTTGTGATGTGGCCTGAAATCGTGATGCAAATCATCGGGTAAACATAGCGATTCACGATATTCTTCTATTCTAATTGCTTTTTCATCAATCCATTCGTATTGATTCAATAATATTCTCAATTGAAAACAACCGCAAAACTCAGCGTCTAGTTAGCTGGGCCATACGCAATATTTATATTCCAGTTGCAACTTATCGTAAAACGAGGGATGCACTCATGGTTAATTCGTTGGTTAAGCATGCATTAGAAGTATCAAAGACTCTGGGTAATAATTCGCAGGCGGGGCAAATGCCCGCGGAAGGTTCTTCGGATGTTGACGAGGAGCTACGTCGAATTGCCGCTCAAATGGATGTATGCATTAAGATTATTGGTTGCGGTGGCGGCGGCTCCAATACCATAAATAGATGCGTTGATGCTGGCATCAGCGGTGCGCAATTGTGTGCGATCAATACTGATGCTAAGCACCTGTTAACGATCAGAGCGCCAAAGAAGATACTTATCGGTAGAACCGCAACAAGGGGTCTCGGTGCAGGTGCCATACCTGAGGTTGGTGAACAGGCAGCCCGAGAAAATGAACTTGAAATCAGGGAATATTTGAGGGGTGCCAATATCGTCTTCGTCACCGCGGGAATGGGCGGTGGAACCGGTACTGGCGCTGCACATTTCGTTGCGAGAATCGCTAAGGAATCCCTCCAAGCCCTTACTATCGGAGTTGTAACCTTGCCGTTTAAGGCTGAAGGAACGGTGAGAATGGAAAACGCGTTAGCTGGACTTGACAAGTTGCGCCGTGTTTGTGACACGACAATAGTAATTCCAAATGATAAGTTGCTTGAGCTTGTGCCTAAGTTACCAATCGAGGCTGCCTTCAAAGTTGCGGATGAAGTCTTGATGCAAACTATGAAGGGTCTGACGGAGATAATTACGAAACCTGGCTTGGTGAACCTTGACTATAGTGATATCCAAACTGTTATGAGGGAAGGCGGAATATCTTTCGTTGGCATCGGCGAATCAAATGATGATGAAGATCGGGTCGAAGCTGCAGTCAAGGAAGCGCTCACTTCGCCGTTACTTGGAGAAATTGACCTGAAGGACGCTAAGGGAGCATTGATCAGAGTTGTCGGTGGTCCTGACATGACTGTTGCAGAGGCTCAAAGAGCAGCGGAGATCGTCACAAATAGCGTCAATGAAAGGGCAAGAATAATCTGGGGTTGCTCAATCGAACCTGAGCTGAAGGGTACAATAAAAGTCTTGCTCATTGTAACTGGTGCAAGATCTAAATATATGCTCGGTCGAAGCGATTACGATTATGAGGATAAGCTGGTTGATGAATTGGCACCTAGATCGAGGGGGAAATCTCGTCGCATAGAGGACGACGACGGGATTGATTTCGTGCGTTGAGCGCGGGGGCAGTCCGAGTCTGCGTTGGGGTAAATCGAAGAAAAATATAATGGATGGGATGAACAAATAATTAGAATTCAAAGGCGGAGTTGCCAAAGCTGAGGACAGGACAAGGTTCGATGCACTTCCCGCAGTGAGAGCATCTGTCGGGAACAATTCGAATGTGGTCTTG